>JAPKCP010000257.1 GCA_028822885.1 Yoonia sp.
CCCAAGTCGATCGCAAACGGATCAAGCCGCAATTGCATGTCCACCTGCAAGTTCGGCAAACTAAGCGGATCGGCATACAGCCCTGGCGGGTTGAATTCTGTGTCAGTAAACGCGAATTGACCCACAAAAGACTGCGGTAAGCCGTCCTTGATGTCCTGCAAGAATGCCTGACCTGTGGCATTGAATTGCCCCCAGTCACTTGCGATCTCAACCTGATCAAAGTTGATGGTATTCGTCACAGGGTCAAAATTTAGATAAGCTTTGGCTGCTTCAAAGTGGATCGGCTCTGTCGCGGTGTTTGGCTGCAACGCCCCTTTACCCAAGGCCAGCGTAGCGTTCAGCGGTCCCAATGCACCCGCCTCATCCATAGTCGTCCGCATAGTTGCTGAAATGGGCGCATCAATATCGCTCATCCAGCTCAACGCTGCCGATTGTGCCGCTATGTCAGAGGCCAAGGCGTCCGTGATCGTAATGGAAAAATCTGCCGCGCGGCTACCACGGGTACTTGCATAACTCAGAGAAAGGTCCGTGACACCAGCCCCACCCGATAGCAGCGAAAACGTGCCACGTAGGTCAGTCTTTGCATCGCGCAAATCAAGATTGATCTGACCGCCATCGACAGTCCAAGCCTTTCCGGCCCGCGCGTCTTGGTAGTTAATGATCAACCCGTCAGCGCGGATTGTTTCAAGGGCGGCCAATGCGGGTTGCTCAAATATCTGGTCAGATCGATCCAGCAACTCTGCTAAGTTTTCCGCCTGCCCGATAGCTGCCCCACCAGTTTCGAAGGCCAAGGCGACGGTTCCGTCTGCGTCACGACGCAGATTAATCTGCACACCGCTGAGCTGCACATCTTGCATCAACGCATCGCCTTGCAGCAGTAACCCGCGCGGGGACATGAGGGCGCGCACGACAGGAATACGCACAATGGCAGTTCCCGCAGCGTCCTTCAAAAGCGCGTCGCGTAACGTCACACGTGGATGCAAATCCCGCCCAACATTCACCGTGATTTCACCAAACACCAAAGTGCCGCCACTGAGCACATCAGCGGCTGACGCCTCAACTCGGTTTTTGATCCAAGTGGGGGCCGTGATATCACGGTCCAACACGACAGCAGCCACGATGAAGGAGATCACAAGTGGCGACAGAAACAAAACCGCAGCCAAGCGGACAGCACGGCGGCTCCAACGACGCAAAGGGCCACGCCGCGGTTTGCTGGCCGATGATCCGTTTGCGTCCATATCGCCGTTTGGTCCAGTGACTTCGCTGGTCAGCGTCGTTTCGGTTGCCGCCTTGTCGTTTATCATGACTGCCCATTACAGCCATTCAGGCTTCAAAACCAAGAAATACACGCCGCATCTCTGTCCGGCCTTTATCTTTGCCCGAGTTGCCCTAAAACAAAACCTCTAAAGTTGCACGGTGAAGGATTAACCATGAACACGCTCTCAATTGGCGACACAGCCCCTGCAATCAATCTGCCCCGCGACGGTGGCGAGATGGTGGATCTTGCAGCAATGACAGGCCAAAAGGTCGTGGTTTATTTCTACCCCAAAGATGACACGCCCGGATGCACAAAAGAAGCTATTGGCTTTACTGAAGCGGCAGCAGACTTTGCAGCTGCGGGTGCTGTGGTTTGGGGCGTGTCAAAAGACAGCGTCGCAAAACATGAAAAATTCCGGACAAAATACGAATTGGGTATTCCTTTGGTGTCAGACGAAGACGGCAGTGCCTGCGAGGATTATGGCGTTTGGGTTGAGAAAAACATGTATGGTAAGAAATACATGGGCATTGAGCGGGCCACCTATTTGATTGATGGGACAGGCAAAATTTTACAATTTTGGCGTAAGGTAAAAGTCTCGGGGCATGTGGAGGCTGTATTAAAGGCAGTGCGAGGGGTGTAGTTGGGCGACGAATTTTCGCGAAAATTCGATATGGGGGCCAGCCCCCCCAGAGTATAGAAAAAACTAAAGAAACGAAGGAGATTGCCTATGTTGCCACTGGCTGAGATGGCTGTTGTTGTTCTGACGACTGCTAATGGACGTGAAAAGACCGCTATTTCACGTGAGTTTGCGAGCGCTTGGCGGGATGCGCGCGCGGCCGGTGTTATTCCTGAGATTGGAACCGCTCCACCACCAGCGATGCCCTCACGTCCTGCCCGTCCTGAATTGCTAAACCCACGCGATGTCCCAACCCGTAAACCCGGCACGCCTGAGGGGCGGATCGCGCTTTTACATGCTGTAGCTCATATTGAGTTGAACGCAGTTGATCTACACTGGGATCTCATCGCTCGATTTACCGATGTCAAAATGCCCATTGGGTTTTATGATGATTGGGTTCAGGCCGCTGACGAGGAATCTAAACATTTTAATCTGATGTGCGATTGTCTTGAAACAGCGGGCAGCTATTACGGCGCACTTCCAGCCCATGCGGGCATGTGGCGCGCGGCTGAGGATACAAAGGGCGATCTGTGCGGCAGGCTTGCCGTTGTTCCGATGGTCCTTGAGGCCCGTGGGCTTGATGTCACCCCCGGCATGATCAAGATTTTCAAACAGGCCAAAGCGCACGATGCAATCGCTGCCCTTGAGACAATCTATGCCGAAGAGGTCCACCACGTGGCTTACGGCAGCAAATGGTTTCACTACCTCTGTGGCCGCCATGAAGAAGACCCAACACCCTTTTTTCATAAACTTGTACGTCAATATTTCCATAGCGACCTGCGCCCACCATTTAATGAGGAAAAGCGGGCTGAGGCAGGCATTCCTCCCGATTTCTACTGGCCACTCACCAAAGACGGCCGTCCAACCTAGGGACACATCGGCGTAAATTTGCTTAAAATCGGCTAAAATGACCCAATCTCGCTAGGTTAGTGGCCAAAGTTGTTGCGACAACGCCTCAGTTTGCCTAACACAGCGGCACGCGGGCTATTGGGTGTGGGAGCCTACCGCGAGGGAATTGGGACAAGAGGTTTTTACGTGCGTTCACGGCTAACTAACCGCATTCATCACTGGCTTGAGCAGTATTTTCCAGAAAAGCGTCTTTTTTTGCGCTCTGACACGGAAACACGCTTTATCCGGTTGATGCCTGAAACGCAGCTTGTCGCATGGACAGGCAGCATTGTTGTCGTGGCTTGGACGATTATCGCGACGGCGATTTTGTTGATGGATAGTATTGGGTCAGGCAACTTTCGCGCTCAAGCCCAACGCGATCAAATGATTTACGAGGACCGGCTTAACGCCTTGTCAGACGAACGCGATGCCCGCGCGGATGAGGCAATGGCAGCACAACAGCGGTTTAGTTCAGCGCTTGATCAAATTTCAATCATGCAAAGCGAATTGCTGAATACGGAAGATAAGCGCCGCGAACTCGAAACTGGCCTTGAAGTCGTGCAGACGACCCTGCGCAATACAATGCGCCAGCGCGAAGACGCCCGCGACCAGCTCGCCGCATTTGCGGCCGACGGCAGTGACCCTGCTGCTGTCAATGCCATCAGCCAAGAGGCCAACGGCACAGTCGAATTGCTCGCCTCGGTCCTTGCTCAAACATCCGCAGAGCGTGATTTAATCGCTGAGGACGCACAGTTTGCAATCGAACGCGCAGCAGACATTGAGCTTGAACTACGCCTGCTCCAAGACAAGAATAACGAGATCTTTCGCCAACTGGAAGAAGCAATGTTGGTGTCGGTTGAACCATTGGACGAAATGTTTCGCGCCGCTGGCATGAACCCAGATAATCTTTTGGCGCAAGTCCGCCGTGGCTATTCTGGTCAGGGTGGACCGCTGACGCCACTGTCATTCTCGACCCGTGGTGGTGCGCCTGATCCCGACGCAGCCCGTGCAAACGAAATCTTAGGTGCTTTGGACCGGATTAACCTGTATCGAATCGCCGCCGAACGCGCCCCTTTTGACATCCCTGTTAAAGCAAACTTCCGCTTCACGTCAGGCTTTGGCCAACGTTGGGGCCGTTTACACGCAGGTACCGACTTTGCCGGACCGATCGGAACACCGATCTATGCGACAGCTGATGGCGTTGTCACAAGTGCCGGCTGGTCGTCCGGATATGGTCGCCTGATAAAGATTCAACACGAGTTTGGGATTGAAACCCGATACGCGCACTTGAATAAGATGAATGTCAATGTTGGACAAAGGGTCTCGCGCGGCGAGCGAATTGGTGATATGGGGAACTCCGGAAGGTCTACCGGACCACACTTGCATTACGAGGTTCGCGTAGGCGGATCACCTGTTAACCCAATGATCTACATAAGAGCTGGACAAGATGTTTTCTAAAAGCAAAATCAACGAACCCGCGCCTAAGGCCGGTGACAAGACCGCAACTGACGCAACTGCTGCAAAACCTGCAACACCTGGGTCCGTCACGGATTACAAATCTATTGCCCCAAAAACAAAGCCGCCAGCGTCAACGCTGTCCGCTGATCTTATGATTACAGGCAATATCAAGACAACCGGTGACATCATCATCGAAGGTCAAGTGGACGGCGACATTCGCGCCCACCTGCTGACCGTCGGCGAAGGTGCGACCGTCAAAGGCGAAGTTGTCGCTGATGATGTTGTCGTCAATGGCCGCGTTGTTGGCCGTGTGCGTGGCCTTAAGGTCCGCTTGACAGCGACTGCACGTGTTGAGGGTGATATCATCCACAAAACAATCGC
>JAPKCP010000025.1 GCA_028822885.1 Yoonia sp.
GAAAGCCGAACATTATTCTGTGACGTTCCAGAGGCGGCACTTGTGAACCCAATAAAGTTCAACGCTTGATTTGCACCAACTGAGATTACACACGCAGCGATGATGGACCAAACAAAGGCTTTCATGAGGAGGGCCCTTTCTCATTTGGCTCGGTGGCACTTAAGACCTCTTCGGCCCAAATACTGTGATGTTCCCGCGCCCATTGTTCCTCGACTTCGCCTTTGCCCATTGCGTCGAAGGCGCCTTCCATCCCAACTGAGCCCAAGTAGATATGGGCGAAAATGATCGCCGTGAGGATCAGGCTGACAATCGCATGCCAGAGTTGGGTGTATTGCATCTCTTCTTGCGGCTGAAGCGGATATGGTAAATCGCCAGCACCAAACCAGCCCGGTACGCCCCAACTGTTGAGTGTCGAGAACGTATGATTGAACATATTGAACTCGAAGGGGAAAAGCAGTGATAAACCAGAGACGGAAATCGAACCACCCAGCACAATCACCGCCCAAAAAATCAACTTTTGGCCAGCGTTAAATTTCTTCGCTGGAGGATGCTCCCCACCAAATAAACCACCCGCCTTTGCGAGCCAACGCAGGTCAGTGCGGTCAGGAATGTTGTGCGCAACCCAGACAACAAAGATCATCACTAACGCTATCATGAACGCCCAAGAAATATTATTGTGAATCCATTTGCTGCCAACCGCAAGGAAGGCAAAACTCTCGTGTCCAAAGGCTGGAATCAGAACTTTGCGACCAAAGAGCGAGATGAGCCCTGTGACGCCAAGAACGAGAAACGACGACGCCAGAAGCCAATGGCCGAACCGCTCAAACGCCTTGAAACGCGTGATCGTCCGTCCTGTCTTTTCGCCTTCAATACGGATACGGCCACGAATGAGGTAAAACAAAGCTAGCAGCGCTAGCGTGCCACCCAAGAGGTAGATTCCAAAGGACAAAAGAGGTCCCTCGCGAAACTTAAGCCACCACATGCCACCGTCTTGCATTAACGTTGTAACCGCAGGGCCACGGGTTTGAGTGGTAATGTCAGCAGTATTATATCGGAGCGCACGCCATAGATCAGGGTCAGAAGCGCCACCGAGGGTGCCAAGCTGATCACTGATTCCGGCCGCAGCCTCAGGATTTCCCGTTAGATCACTGCGAAAACTGTCTTCAATTGTGACGCCTTCCTGTCTGCGCAGAATATCTTCCAGCGTTTGTGCACCGCCGGTCTCAACACGCGGATCAACGGGTGCCCCGTCTTGCGCCATAGCGGGGACGGCAAGGGTCAACATAAGAGCAATCAAGCCAAAAAGACGCAGCATCGACAATTTCCTTATTGTCAGATTAACGAAGGGCGGCCCGATTCAGGCCGCCCCAATTAGCAATCACCTAGGGGCTTTTACTGACCCTTTTGGCTGTAAGCTGTTCCCCAGCCCCATGCGCCGGACCCGAACCCACGGGCAACAACGCGCTCGCGGTAGATACCCGACACAACGTCGCCGTCGCCTGCAAGTAACGCCTTGGTCGCGCACATTTCAGCGCAGATCGGCAACTTGCCTTCAGCGATCCGGTTGCGACCGTACTTCTGGAACTCAGCAGACGAATTGTTCTCTTCTGGACCACCGGCGCAGAAGGTACATTTGTCCATCTTGCCACGCGACCCAAAGTTACCAGCTTGCGGATATTGCGGCGCACCGAAGGGGCACGCGTAGAAGCAATAACCACACCCAATGCACAGGTCTTTGGAGTGCAAGACGACGCCATCAGGTGTCTGATAAAAGCAGTCCGTCGGACAAACGGCCATACATGGCGCGTCCGAACAATGCATACATGCGACCGAGATTGACCGTTCCCCCGGCGAGCCGTCGTTGATGGTGACGACTTTCCGGCGGTTGATCCCCCAAGGCACCTCGTGCTCGTTTTTACAGGCGGTGACGCAAGCGTTGCATTCGATGCAGCGTTCAGCGTCTACGAGAAATTTTGCTCTAGCCATTCTACTTCTCCCTTATGCTGACCAGATTTTGCAAAGAGTCGCTTTGGTCTCTTGCATCTGGGTTACGCTATCATAGCCGTATGTTTGTGCTGTGTTGGATGATTCACCCAACACATAAGGGTCTGCTCCTTCAGGGTATTTATCCCTCAGATCAACGCCTTCCAAGTGACCGCCAAAGTGGAACGGCATAAAGGCGACGCCTTCACCAACACGTTCAGTGACCATTGCCATGACTTTGACCTTGCCACCCTCAGGCCCTTCGACCCAGACTTGTTTGCCATCACGCACACCAAGGTTGTTGGCGTCACGTGTGTTGATTTCAACGAACATGTCCTGCTGCAATTCTGCAAGCCATGGATTGGAGCGACTTTCGTCACCACCACCCTCGTATTCAACCAAACGCCCAGACGTCAGGATCATAGGATATTCTTTCGAAAAGTCCTGTTCCTGAATAGACGCGTACATGGTTGGGACACGCCAGAACTTCTTGTCCTCGTAGGTTGGGTAATCCGCAACCAGATCCCTCCGGTTAGAATACAGCGGCTCACGATGGATTGGCACCGGATCTGGGAACGTCCAGACGACGGCACGTGCCTTCGCATTACCAAACGGGGCGCAACCATGCTTGATTGCTACTCGCTGGATACCGCCAGAAAGGTCAGTTTTCCAGTTCGTACTTGGACCGGCCACGGCTTCGATTGCAGCGGCTTCATCGGCTGTCAAATCACCGTCCCACCCAAGGTCCATCAGCATCTGCATCGTGAACTCTGGATAGCCATCCTCAATCTCTGAACCGGGGTTAAAGACACCTTCAGCTAGCAGATTGTCACCGTCACGCTCGACACCAAAACGGGCGCGGAATGTTAGGCCGCCTTCGGCCACTGGCAGCGACATGTCGTAAAGGTTTGCAGTGCCGGGATGGTTCATCTCGGGTGTGCCCCAACACGGCCAAGGCATCCCGTAGGTATCCCCATCAGCCGGACCACCAATTGCGCGCAATGTTGTGCGATCAAAGGTGTGTTGGTTCGCCATGTGAAGTTTCATCCGCTCAGGGCTTTGACCTGTATAGCCGATCGTCCACATACCACCGTTAAATTCACGGGTGATGTCTTCGATATTTGGTTCGCCACCTTCATCGATGGCGATGTTGCGGAAGATTTTGTCGTGAAAGCCAAACTTTTCTGCGAACTTCGCTATGATCGTATGATCTGGCAGCGATTCAAACAGCGGTTCAACAACTTTATCACGCCACTGGAGCGACCGATTGGACGCCGTGACAGATCCGCGTGTTTCAAACTGCGTACAAGCGGGTAGCAAATAAACGCCGTCTTCACGGTCCTGCAAAACAGCAGAAACAGTCGGATATGGGTCAATCACGACAAGCATGTCGAGCTTTTCCATCGCCGTCTTCATCTCTTTCTGACGTGTCTGAGAGTTCGGCGCGTGGCCCCAAAGAACCATGGCACGCACGTTATCCGGCTGGTCGATGTCTTCCGATTCTTCCAGCACACCATCAATCCAGCGGCTTACCGGAATACCCGTCAGGTTCATCATTGGCGTCTCACCGACAACTTCTGGAGAGAACCTGCCTTTGAGCCAATCAAGGTCTTCTTCCCAAACGCGCGCCCAGTGTGCCCATGATCCTGCTGACAGACCATAATAGCCCGGCAGTGTATCTGCTAGTACGCCAAGGTCAGTTGCACCTTGCACGTTGTCGTGGCCGCGGAAAATGTTGGTCCCGCCACCGGCCGTGCCCATGTTCCCCAATGCAAGCTGCAAGATGCAGTAAGCGCGGGTGTTGTTGTTACCATTCGTGTGCTGAGTGCCACCCATACACCAAATCACGGTGCCGGGGCGGTTGTTCGCAAGCGTGCGGGCAACGCGTTCCAATTGGCTGCCGGGCGCACCTGTGACACGCTCAACTTCCTCAGGATTCCACTTGGCCACTTCGGTCTTAATCTCATCCATGCCCCAAACGCGGGTGCGGATAAATTCTTTGTCTTCCCAAGAGTTTTCAAAGATATGCCACAAGATACCCCAGACAAGCGCAACGTCAGACCCGGGCCGGAAGCGGACGTATTCATCAGCGTGGGCTGCAGTCCGGGTAAAGCGCGGATCGCAAACGATAAGCGGCGCGTTGTTCTGCTCTTTGGCTTTCAGCATGTGCAGCAAGGACACAGGGTGCGCCTCGGCTGGGTTGCCACCGATCAAGAAGATCGCCTTAGAGTTATGGATGTCGTTGTAGCTGTTCGTCATGGCGCCGTAGCCCCATGTATTCGCAACACCAGCAACTGTCGTTGAGTGACAAATTCGCGCCTGATGGTCGACGTTGTTTGTGCCCCAATAGGCCGCAAACTTACGGAACAGATACGCCTGCTCGTTGTTGTGTTTCGCAGATCCAAGCCAATAGACTGAATCGGGCCCGCTTGCTTCGCGGATGTCCATCATGCCGTCGCCGATCTCGTTGATCGCGGTCTCCCAGCTGATGCGAACCCATTCGCCATTTTCTTTCTTCATCGGGTATTTCAGACGACGCTCGCCATGAGCATGCTCACGAACAGCAGACCCTTTTGCGCAGTGAGCACCAAGGTTGAACGGGCTATCCCATCCGGGTTCCTGTCCTGTCCAAACACCGTTGTCGACTTCGGCGATGACCGTACAGCCAACTGAACAGTGCGTACAAACCGATTTAATGATCTCGACAGCACGAGTCGCTGCAGATTGCGCCGTGGCTTGCGTGACAGAACCACCTGTAGCTGCAATCGCCGCCATGCCACCAATCGCAAGGCCTGATCCGCGCAAAAATCCGCGTCTGTCGATCCCACTACCGCCATTGTTCACCGCAATCGGCGTACGGCCGGATCTGCGTGTATAACCGTTGGTCTTCTTCCTCAGCATTGTCGTATTCCTCCCTGATCCAGCATAGCTGGAGTATTTAGTCTCTTCCTGCGGTCCTAGAAGCGTGTGCTTTCTAGATAGGCCCGCGTATGCGCTGTGTCCTGCATCGTCTCAGATGACAGATCAGCGGGTTGTGCGGCTGCTTGCGTCGCCCCGCCTACGGCAATTGCCAAAGCAGCGGGGGCAGCTGTGCCCGCAATTTTCAAAAAGTCACGGCGGCTTGCGCCTTCAGTCTTGTCGCTCATGGGATGTCTTCCCTTCCTTGATTGGCGAGCATTCCCGCCTGTTGATTGGCGAAAGATTAATTCGCCGTCATTCGAAATGCTTCGCGCTCGATATCCATAAATGCAGCGGCTACGGCCCCAACGGATGCATAAAGCACCGAGCCTTTTGCCGCCTGCAGATCAGTAAAATAATGCGTGGCCCAAGTGCCGATGTGTGCGTTGAAAAACTGCTGTTGCTCTGCCACGCTCGCCACACGGCCAAAGCGGCCAACAATCATACCAGCCATCATCTCCATCAAGGAGGCGATATTGTCTTCAGGTTCAAACACATCATTCGCACGGGTCATGCCAAAGTTGGCCATCGTCGCGCGCAGATTAGCGAGCGGTTTTTCGTTCAAAAACCCAGTCAGATAATAGCTGGCATAAGGCAGCAATTCACCACGCCCTAGACCAATAAACAAAGCATTGAATTCAGTCACAACAGCCTTTGGCTTTGACACCGTCGCGACACGGGCAAGCCCTTGTATCGCCTGACCAAGCGTCGTTTCATCACCTGTTAACGCTGCTGTTTGGTCCAAAAGCAACTGATCTGGAGGCATCGCAAGCATCAGACCCAAATAGTTATAAAGATCAGCACGCAGGCGGTCTTCTTGCGTGATCTCTTCTATTGCTGTGGCCACATTCATGCGGTGTCATCCTCAAATTGAAACTGCATTCGGCGCGGCGCAGGCGCTGCTAACTCTTCCACGATAGCGTCATCAGCAGCGGCAAGCGCTTCAGTCGAAACGGACGTATCTTCTTGTTCAGCGTCGGCTTCCTGCGCTTGCATCACTGGTTCGTCTTCTAATTCACACACGTCTTCAGCAGCAGGGGCGGAAAGCACTTCTTTCTGCCGTTCAACCTCAAGCAAATGAGCTAGCATCCCCTTGCCAACTTGATAGCTTGTCTTGATCGGGTCCTGCCCGAAGCTGCCAGTCAGATAGTCATCATCATAATCGTTCAAACCATCGACACAGGCCAAAACCGGATTACTGCGCCATAACTTACGCAAAGCCCGCTTGCGAATGTGCGCAGGCACAGCCTTGGACAAAAACACCTTGAAATCATCGCCTTGCACAAGTGTATCTGGATCAGGCAAGCCTAGCTCTTCTAGAATTTCGTCGTCCGTCTTTTCAGCGAGCGCTTCTTGCTCTTGCGCCAGCACGGCCTGCTCAGCGAGCTGACTTTCAGCTTCGGCTTCGGCAGCAACCGCCGCGCGACGCCGCGACCAAGATGAAAGTACGGCAGTCAATTCAGCACCTCTTTGCGACGCGGCGCGCGATAAACGTCGCTGACCTGTCGGATGCGTGCATCACCAATTCCGTCATCTTTCTGGTCAACCCGAGACTTATCGCGACGGCGTTTAATAAATGCCTCTTCTTGGTAATGCTCCTCTACAAAGCTCGCAATCCAAGCATGCAAGCCTTCGGACATGGGAATTTTCTCAACGAGTTCTTCTGAGGAATCGCAATAGTCCTGCGCTTCGTAGGGAGATGCCGTCACTAGCGCCACGGCCCAAGGCATATCTTTTACCGCTTCTGCCGCGCGCAAGATCACATAAACTGATGGTGTCCGCGACTGAAGTTCATGCGCGTAGGCCTCAGCGTCGGATACATAAAGCGTCAACGGCAAGGTGGCAGCGTGAAACTCAGTCACGTCACCCTCAATACGAAGGACTTTCCAATCGGCGGGCCCTGCCCCTGGTAAAGCGTCAGTCGCCTTCCAAGCATGCTTTGCCCAACGCGTAACACCCGGGGATCGTTGAACGACAATCCCTAGTGGAATGGTTTGCGAATTTGGATATTTTAACTTCAAAAAGACGCCCTACGGTTGCTCGCGATTGCTGGCTAGTAGCCTATAGTCTGCACCGAATTAGACTTGGATCAAAGCAATTATTACCGCTCAGCAATTACGCTGCAGCGCAGCAAGCCGAAGTCGATATATTTACATAATGTTTCCACCTATGTTTTTCATAAATTTCTGTTCCTGAATATAAAATTGCTGCGGCTGCAAAGCTAACGCCTTCAGAATCAGGCACAAAAATAGGTTTACTGTCGGCTCTAATCCTGACTAGCTATGACACGGAACTCAGCTAAAGATGCAGGAGAAAACATGGCTAAGACATTGTTGGTGTGTGACTGCCTTGGGTCCCAAACAGTTGACGCGGGCGCGCTAAGCCTCGCGACTGGGTTAGGCTGTAGTGGGTGTCACACAAGTCTTTGCACCGATCAAAGCGAGGTCGCTGCGAAAGCAATTGCAGCTGGTGATGTGGTGATTGCCTGCGCGCAGGAGGCCGCGCGTTTCTTAGACATGGCTGAGGAACTAGAGGCAGACATGCCTCAGTTTGTGGACATCCGTGATCGCGCGGGATGGACTGATGATGCTGCGACGACATCACCTAAAATGGCTGCCTTGATAGCTGAAAGCTTACTCCCCACTCCGATCCATAAATCAGTGGATATCGTGTCTGAGGGCATCTGCCTTATAATCGGCCCAGAGCAGGCAGCGATCGCCGCCGCTGAGAAGCTTTCCGAGGCACTGACAGTCACAGTTCTGCTTGCACCCGGCACCGATATTGTGCCGTCTCCCAACTACGACGCTGTTGCTGGGACTTTGCACAATGCAAAAGGGACCATAGGCCAATTCGAGGTGCGCATCGATGCGTTTCAACAAAGCCTTACTGGCGGTCGTGGTGTCCCTGCACTCACAGCGGCGCGCGACGGCGCCCTGTCCCATTGCGATATCATTCTGGATTTGACTGGCAGCACACCGCTATTTCCAGCCCCCGACAAGCGCGATGGCTATGTGCGTGCCGATCCCAAGAGCCAGCCTGCTGTGGCTAACGCAATCTTTGCAGCAAGCCAGCTTGTCGGCACATTCGAAAAGCCGCTTTACGTGCGAATGGAAACAACGCTTTGCGCCCATTCAAGGGCCGAAAAGCCGGCCTGTTCTAACTGCCTAAATGTTTGTCCCACAGGTGCAATTGTCTCGGCCGGTGAACACGTGTTGATCGACCCGATGATCTGCGCTGGATGTGGTGCGTGTGCTGCGGTTTGCCCATCAGGCGCAATCAGCTACGATATGCCAACGTCAGACCATATTTTCCGCCGGATAAACACGTTGGCGAGCGCCTACCGAACTGCAGGCGGCAAGAACGCCACGCTATTGGTCCACGACGATCATGGGGCAGAAATGATCAGCCTCGCTGCGCGCCATGGGCGTGGACTTCCCGCTCATGTTATTCCGATGGAAATCAGCGCATTGTCCGGCTTTGGTCATGCTGAAATGCTTGGCGCGTTGGCAGGTGGTTTTGCACAGGTTGAAATCTTACTTGCGCCCAAGACAGAACGCGATGCGCTTGATCCACAATTGGAACTGGCGCTGGCTATTTCTGGGGGCAATATTGCGCTGCTGGATATAACAGACCCATCTGCTTTGTCCGACCACCTGTATGACCTGCCGCAAGGGGAAGCGATCACAGAGCCAGTCTTGCCAATGGGCACAAGTCGACAGATCGCACGGCTTTCAGCGAAAGCCATGCACCCTGAAACAGAGAACATTCCACTGCCAAAAGGCGCACCATACGGCGCTGTCATCGTCGACACTGAGGCCTGTACACTTTGCCTTTCTTGCGCTTCGTTGTGTCCAACAGGTGCGCTTGGCGACAACCCGGATATGCCGCAACTCCGGTTCCAAGAAGATGCGTGTATCCAATGTGGCCTTTGCACCAACGTCTGCCCTGAAAATGCCATTTCTTTGGAACCCCAGTTCAACCTAACAGACACAGCATTGACGCAAACGATCTTAAACGAGGAAGAGCCGTTTCCCTGCGTTGAATGTGGCACCCTTTTTGGCGTCAAATCCACGGTCGAAAAGATCATGGAAAAGCTGGCAGGAAAGCACGCGATGTTTGCCAACCCACAGACGGCACGCATGATCCAAATGTGTGATGGGTGTCGGATCAGCGCGCAGTACCACTCTGAAAACAATCCATTTGCGGGGGCTGAGCGGCCGAAGCCACGCACGACCGATGACTACCTTTCAAAGCGCAAGGATCACTGACTTTGCAGCGGCGCGCCCAAATCCGCCGGAGCAATTGTCGCCACATAGGCGAGAATTGCATCCAGGTCGCCTTGCGTGATCTCCAAAGGGACCATGACTGGCGGCAGATTTGCAGTGAACGGCTGCGTAATATCTGCAACCTGACTGAAACTTGGATGTGGGTTAAGCAGATAAAACGTGCTGAACCTGTTCAGCCAGTCATCGAATGTCCGCATCAAAGCAAAGGACGGTGTTTGCCCCATTCCATTCATGCGGTTGCTTTCGTTGATCACATGGCAGCGCCCACAATGGAGCAACGACAGCACTTCTCCCTCAACAGGATCACCGTCAAAAACTGGCGCAACCACAGTCTCTACGGATATGAATTCGCTATCAAAAAGAACGCTTCCCTCGGGTTGAAATCCATCAACGGTCCGCTTCCCAATGTCCGAAAGCAACCAATCCATGAACAGCACAGGGCCCGGATCGTCATTGGCAGAGATATGCCACACGGCCCCCAGCCCTTGGAAAACACGCACGCCGTCAGGGCCAAAAACAACATCCCCATCTGTATCCACGACCGAAATGCGCACACCATGTTTCAGCGAAAATCGTGGCAAGATGTGTTTCAGAAGTCCAGTATCAGTAATTTCACTTGGTGCGGTCAACGTAAAGTCGCGGTCCTGCGCGTGCGCAGAGACTGGCAACAAAGCACAGCAGAGTACGAAGGCAAATTTCACATCAATCCTTCCGTTAGGGTATCTGCAACCTAGATCGCACCTCGCAACACAGTCAAGGAAACCGGAGAAACACCATGAGCGAAGATTTCAACATGTCGATGCGCAAATTTCTGAAACAGGTCGGTGTCACGTCCCAACAGGCCATTGAAGAAGCGCTGCGCGATGCAGGCGAAACCACGGGCCGCCAGTTTGAGGCAAAAATGGTCCTGACCATCACCGAACTGGACATGGAACATGTCGTCACCGGTAAAATTGAAGGACAGTCATAACGTGTCAGTCACTCGTGAAGCCATCTCGGCCATTCTAAAATCCATCGATGATCCAGTCAGCGGAACGTCTCTTGCTGAGGCGGGGATCGTCAAGGCATTGACGGTGGATGACGGAAAAGTCCGCTTTGTCATGGAGGTCAGCGGCGCACATGCTGAGACCTACACAAAAATCAAAGACGATGCAGAGGCCCAGATCAAAGCATTGGACGGCGTAATGTCCGTTTCCATCGTTTTGACGGCCCATACAACCCCGTCAGCGCCACCCGACTTGAAGCCGAAGCGTAGTGCAGCCCCTGCTGGTCCTGAGAAAATACCCGGCATTGACCGGATTATTGCCGTCGCGTCCGGCAAGGGCGGCGTCGGTAAATCGACCGTTGCAGCAAATCTTGCATGTGCTTTAGCAGCCGAAGGGCGGCGTGTTGGGTTGTTGGATGCGGATGTTTACGGCCCTTCACAGCCAAGGATGCTGGGCGTTTCTGGCCGTCCTGCATCACCAGATGGCAAGACGATCCTGCCTATGCGGAATTTTGGCGTGACGATGATGTCGCTTGGCCTCATGACAAACGAAGATCAGGCTGTTGTCTGGCGCGGCCCAATGCTGATGGGTGCGTTGCAGCAGATGCTCGGACAAGTGCAATGGGGCGCATTGGATGTCCTGATCGTAGACTTGCCACCTGGCACAGGCGACGTTCAAATGACATTGGCGCAAAAAGCCGATCTTAACGGGGCCATTATTGTCTCTACGCCCCAAGACATCGCTTTGTTGGATGCACGCAAAGGCATCGATATGTTCAACCAGTTGGGCACGCCAATTATTGGTATGATTGAAAACATGTCGACACATATTTGTTCGGCCTGCGGTCATGAAGAACATATGTTTGGGCATGGTGGTGTCGCTGCTGAAGCCGAAAAGCTGGGGGTTCCATTGCTTGCTGAAATCCCACTTCACATGGATATCAGGTTGGCTGCGGATGGCGGTGCACCGATTGTTGTGTCAAAGCCCGACAGTCCACAGGCCCAGACATTTAGGGCCGTTGCAAAAGGCCTGATCGCCGATGGCCACGCATGAGCGACCCTAGCTTTCCCCCACTCTTTACAGGTCAATCTGCGGCAGGTGGCGATCCGTTTGCGCTTGCTTGTGCTGCCGCAGAAGCCGGCTGCGATGCCGGTCTGGTGATCTATGATCTTGCGCACGACACCTTGAACGCAGCTATCATCTTTGCCCCTGACGTGACTTTGCCACAGGCGGTCGCAATCTTACCGATCTGTGGCGTCGGTTTACAGAATGCATTGGGGGCATTGGCCCCACCTGAAGTTGGAGTGCAATTGGGATGGGACGGTGCAATTTACGTCAACGGTGGGCGCTGTGGCCACCTGCGCATGGCCGCTGGGCCTACAGCCGCCGATGACATCCCAGACTGGATGGTGATCGACCTGACCCTTTCACTTTGGCCTGCCAGCGATGAAACCGGACTAACACCTGATGTCACCGCTCTTTTTGCTGAAGGGTGCGCAGATGTGGATGCGACTGATTTACTCGAAGCATGGGTGCGTCACACGCTTGTTGGTATTAATGCGTGGACCGATTCTGGCACAGCCACATTGCACCGTGAATGGTCCGGGCTTGCGCATCAAACAGATGGCACCATGACCGTCGCTGGACAGACAGGCACCTACATTGGTCTTGATGACGCGCTCGGGATTCTCTTGAAAATCGATGACAATACCGTTCTAATTCCACTGACAGAAAATTTAACGAGGCCCACATGAAACTCGCCCGCGCCATCCATTTTGACGAAAGCGATACACGCGTCTTTCATAACCCAGCACGCACAGGGGAATGGTGTATTTCTGGCGGATTTGAGTTTTCGAACTGGGGCGAAGCTGACATGATCGGCAAAGCCCGACAAGCCTTTTCAAACGGCTGGATGGGGTGTGAAACCTTTGGTCGGGTTAGCTTTGTCGCGGTCACCCAAATCGAGGAGCAAGAACGCACCACCATCGCGACCATTCTTGCCCATCATTTTGTCGATATCTACGGTGCACCGTCCCTTGATGTCGCCATGGATGTCGCCCGCGAAGAAATTAATCAGATGGCAGAGCTTTGCGTGGACCATGACCCGAATACACTTTTGACCGTCGCGCGCGAATTGACCTCTGCGGGCGTCAATGAAGCATATCGCGTCATCGAAGCACAAGAAGCAGATATCAATCAATTTGCCGTACACGGCTCGCTTGATGAGGATGAACCACATCATCACTAGCTAGTTTGGCACCGCGTTGAAAATAAAGAGGTTTTGCCCGTCGATTGTATAACCATTGATAAGTGCCGCTGCCCGAGGACTGGTCAACCAACCTTCCAACGCCAGTGCCAAATCATGCCGCACGGAGGTGTGCTTGTTAGGGTCAACAGGCAGGAACGCGTATTGATTAAAGAGCATCGGATCACCAGAAAATAGCAGCGCCAGACCGCCTTTGTTCCCAAAGTTGAGCCAACTTGCACGATCGGAAAAGACGTAAGCCTCCATCCCATTGGCCGCATTTAAGGCAGCCCCCATGCCCGCCCCCACAGAGCGATACCAGGGCCCAAAGCTATCAACATCCAAATCAGCAGCAGCCCAAATTCTAAGCTCTGCTTTGTAGGTGCCACTATCATCGCCTCGGCTCACGAAAAGCGACTCGGCGCCTGCGATCCGTTGCAGTGCCTCAGTCGCGCTACTTGCTGTCGCGATATCAGCGTGATCCGCTAATCCACCAATAAATACAAAATCATTATACATGATTTCGCGGCGATGCGTCCCATGACCCGCGGCTACAAAAGCTTCTTCTGCTGCCTTGGAATGGACCAAAACCGCATCAACATCTCCGGCTGCACCCAGCCGCAGCGCTTGGCCGGTCCCGACAACCAAAAGCTGTACATCAAGATCAAGGTCAGCTTTGATCACTGGCAATAGCACATCCGCAAGACCGGAGTTGTCAAATGAGGTTGTCACAGCAATCCGCATCGTGTCCGAACTCACCACTTGCGCCCCAAAGATGACTATGGCCGCTAAAATCCCACGCATCATGTCACGATATCTCCTCGTATGAAGGCAGCCAATGCGTCCGTTTTAGGGGTGGCAAAGGCCTGCGCAGATGGGCCAGTTTCATGAATTTTTCCGTCCAACATAAAGACTAGGTTCTGCGCAAGCCTGCGCGCCTGCCCCATGTCATGTGTCGCCATAACCAACCGTGTGCCAGCCGCCGCAGCATCCTGCAAAAGCACCTCAATATCACGAGTCGCATACCCATCGAGGTTGGCACAAGGTTCGTCCAAAAACAGCACATCTGGTGTGCGGATAAGCGCCCGCGCAATCGCAAGTTTCTGCCTCTCACCCCCAGACAGCCGCGTGGCGGAACTGCCCTTAACGGAGTCCAGTTTAATGCGGGTCAGCCAGTAATCCACCGCTGTACGAATGTCTGCCTCTGGCCGTTTTGCCAGACGCAGCGGATAAGCAAGATTTTCAGCCACAGAGCGGCGCATCATAATCGGCGTTTGAAAGACAAATGCATGTTTTGCAGGATCATCCTTCGCCCACTTCACCTGACCCGCATTGATCCGTTCGATCCCATGCATCACACGCAACAACGTAGTTTTGCCTGACCCGTTGGGGCCAACTATCACAGTCGGCCCTTGCGGATAGAGGATCAAATCAACAGGCCCAAGCACCCGCTTACGTTGGCGCTGCACAACGACCTGTTTCAGCTCTAAAGGGAATAAAGCAGTCACCAGCGGCCCTCGCGTTCTGTCTGCGATAAAGTGTGTATCGCAATATTTACAAGAATTGCGATCCCAATCAGAACGAAACCCAGACCAAGCGCCAATGCAAAATCACCTTTGCCTGTCTCAAGCGCAATCGCAGTGGTCAATACGCGCGTTGCATGATCAATATTCCCACCCACAATCATGATCGCACCAACTTCGCCAATCGCGCGGCCAAACCCTGCCAAAGCAGCCGTTAACAGATTGCGACGGCCATCCCACATCAGGGTGATAATGCGCTGACGCTTTGTCGTGTTCAGTGAAATTAAAAGATCATGATATTCAGCCCATAGTTCGCGCATAGACTGGTGCGCGATAGAGGCGATTACCGGTGTTATAATAAGAACCTGAGCAATAATCATCGCAGTTGGTGTGAAAAGCAGGTTCAGAACACCAAATGGTCCAGATCGCGACAGCAGGATATAAACCATGAGTCCAACAACAACCGGCGGCAGCCCCATGAGCGCATTGATCATCGAAATGACCAGTCGGCGGTAGCGAAAACGCTGAAGCGCAAGATAGGTTCCAAGAGGTATCGCAATGGTCGACGCAATCACCAAGGCCGTCAACGTTACCTGCAGCGACCTGAGACTAATCTCCCAGAGTTCAGCATCAAACGAGACAACAAGCCAGAACGCAGCCTTAAGGCCTTCCCAAATTTCGAACATGCGGCCTTCGAACCCAAACTAACTTCTAGTAGGATAACGTCCAGCTTTCTCGGTCAGAAAACAAGGGGCTATTTGGCTACATAATCAAGAAGTTCAGGTTCAGGGATTTGCATGGCCACACGGTGTTTGCGAACAAACACTCGCCTGTACTAAATACACGCCATACGTGTCCAATATCTCCGCCATTCTCATGACTCGCCAACCGATTAAAGTGGACCCTTGGCTTAAAAAAAAGGGCAAATAGTCCCTTCGTTTGGTCGCAGTGAATCATCACTCTCAGAAGTTGATCCACTTTACTGCTGGTCCAAATGCCCGCGACCATCATTCAGGCCATCCAATTCAGGACGACCTGAGTGAGCTTAGTAACCGGACTACAAAGCGCTGGTCGTGTTCATTTCACGCCCCAACAGTCGCAGGCGCGAAGAGAATTCGCCTCTGTCCACATAACAGCCGTGCAGATGTCGATAACCGGTGGATGGGTCGAACGCATCACGCCCATGTAAGACCCGCCGGTTATCAAATGCGACCATCTCACCGCCTTTTAATTTCAGAGTCAGGCGATATTTTGGATCACGTGTTTTGGTCATGTAAGCGCGATAGGCGCGGTAATAAGCGGGCATAATATCAGCAGGCATATCGAAAATGCCGGCTAAATGCGCATTGTAGCGAATTTCGATAACGTCGCCTTCAGATCCAAGTGTGATGACTGGTCTGTGAACCCTGATGTCCGCTTCACCATCATGAAAGCGGAATGGAATTGAGACGTCACACAGCATACGAAACGCCTCTGGGTCTTCGTGCCGCAGGTCCTCAGCCATTGCAAAACCATCTGCAAAAAGCGATCCGCCACCAGTCGCTTCATTGGCTAGACAATGCAGAAATTGATACCCCGGCGGAACTTCTTGATTGGGCAAGTCCGTATGTAACGGCAAAGCCACCGACGTGTAGGCGAGGTTGTTCGGGTCGGGTTTATTAACAACTTCAAACGTAGTGCCAAAGTTGGTGGCACGCAAAAATCCAATCCGTTCAGCAATATCGACACCGGCACCAACGCGGTCTGCTAAACCTTCAACGATTGTTAGGCCAAAAGTCGTGGTGTCATGCATCCAACGCGTCAGTGCGGTCTCGTCGTCGAGGATTTGCGCTGACGCATGACGGGGAATGTTTGTCGCACCTAGCTCTGCACGCCAAAGACGGGCGGGGAATTTGCCCGCGTCAGACGCGCGTTTACCCGGACGATGCGCGGCGATCAAAGGGATTGGCATGTGGCTGATATGACCATCTTCGTATGCCAGAACCACAATATCACCATCCAGCAATGCGGATTTCAGAAGCGGCATTTCGTCGATTGTCAGTAAATCCAGTATGCGTTCATGTGTTTCTGGATGCAGTCCGGATGGGCAGTTGTCGCGCAGCCAAATCGTTGGGAATTGCGTGATGGTTCCATCCGTCCAAGTCACGCCAAGCGTGTCGGTACGGACCGAGAGGTTCGTTACAGTCATAGGGAAACCTATTCATTTGATGTTTTTTGGAATTTGATCGAAAGGGATCAAACCTGAGGGGGTGGCCACCACTCCTGCGTTTTGCCATAGGGCGCGCCGATGGCTCGCCCTCCGAACAACACGTGAAAAACATCAATCTTCATCCGTTGACTAATATGTCGGCAACTACGCTTCCACAAGGCGGCTTCGGTTGGAACCTTAGCCCTTTTATCGCCTCACAGTCTGGCCCTAGACTGCACTGACTACTAAGCTGCAATCAACGTACCCCTAGAACATTTAAAATCGGATTTTGATAATGGAAAAGCGACAGGTTGGCGGCACTGGCCTCATGATTGACACTCTCGGGCTGGGCGGCGCACCGCTTGGGGGGAACTTCGTCGATCTTGATGACAGCGAGGCTGCCGAGTTAGTTCAGGCTGCGAAAGATGCTGGCATTGGCTATTTCGATACGGCCCCTTGGTATGGGTTTGGGCGATCAGAACGGGCGATGGGTGATACTTTGCGTGGCAACGATTACGTGCTTTCTGACAAGGTCGGGAGGCTCCTGAAACCCGGGCCTGTAGACAACCCAATGGAATTCGGAATGATTGATCCGCTGCCATTCCACGTCGTCTACGATTATAGCTACGACGGGATCATGCGCGCGTTTGAGGACAATCTCCAGCGCTTGGGGCTTGACCGCATTGATATCCTGTTGGTGCACGACATCGGTACATTGCAGCATGGCGACCTAAACGAGGGCCACTTCAAGGACCTCGCTGACAGTGGCTATCGCGCGATCGATGAGCTGCGCAAGACAGGACAGGTCAAGGCCATTGGCCTTGGGGTCAACGAGAACCAAGTTTGCATGGACGCGCTTGGGATCGGCGACTGGGACGTTTTCCTTTTGGCTGGCCGGTACACGCTGCTTGAGCAAACCCCGTTGGACACTCTTTTCCCAGCTTGCCAGAAAGCAGGAACGACGATCATCTGCGGAGGTCCGTTCAACTCTGGTATCTTAGCAGGCGGCGATATGTGGAACTATGCCAAAGCGCCGGACGACATCATCAAGAGGGCAAAAGCGCTGAGTGCTGTGGCGGACGCGTTTTCGGTCCCACTGGCTGCCGCTGCGCTTCAATTTCCACTTGGCAATGAGATTGTCACCTCGGTTATTCCGGGTCCACGTGACAAGGCAGAGCTTCAACAGATCGTCGATTGGTTTGCGACG
>JAPKCP010000258.1 GCA_028822885.1 Yoonia sp.
CCTGACAATTTCTCTGTCGCTGATGAGGTGGTCGGCTGGGACGAATACTTCATGTTCGCCACGAGCCAGCTTTTACCGCCGATTAGATAGCAGTATCCGATGTTGTGGTGACACCTGGAACGCGAGGTCTGCTCTGGCCGCAACCGGTGTTGCGTCGATCCACTGGACATGTCGCGCATTAATATCGCGCGTGATGAGCCTTGTCCTCATGGGCAGGTGCTTCAATCGGTCTGCCGACCGTGAGTATTCGGATGGTCGTAATTAATGTGAAAAACTATTTACTATTAACAACTTGAATTCCTAAGCTCTCGTGCGAAATCCTCGTCGATCGCCAATTTGAACGGCGCAAGTGTGGTGACTAGGGCTTCTGCTGACACCACCTTGGCATAGTCTTCCAATGACAGTGTGATGTCACGGTCAAGAAACTGTCCCCAAGCCACGAACATATTGCTCAGCCCAGATATGTTTGTTGCGACCGCCTTGATCAAATAGGATTGCTGAAATGGTGACTGGGTTTGCGCCTGTGACCGCTTCGTCGATGCCATATGCATCACTAGCTTCGTTCAGGCGGATTTGTGGCTTCGGATCGTTGGTAAAGGGCATGAGGCAGGTCGCACTTGTCGACGTGCTTCCTAGGTGACGCGCTTGAGAAAATTGGCAAAAGCTTTCAAGACGGAAAAAATGGCATGATCATCGCAGGTCAGCGAACAATCAGGCCGTTTGATATCTATTTTCCTTGGAGAAAGTTAACCGCCCCATGACCTGACTGGGCCACAGTCCATGTGAACAAAGTTGGACCCGGAATATCGCCCAACACCACCAGCAGCACAGGACCGTGCCGCTGCTGCGATTTGAGACGTAGATCGGCCTTCGAGACGCAGATCAGCCGCCTGACCTTGAATGTGCAAAGAGTTGCGTGCCACGCCAGACGATCGGCTGCGTAGCATCGCGTTTGTTTCAGGTGAGCGATAACCGGAGAGAAGCATGAAAGGCTCGCTTACATCAAGCAGACGCAAAGACGCTGCCATAATGTCGATGTTGCGAGTGTCGATGTTAATAGTCTTGTTGTTCCGCCAATCGCGCATGAATGCGTTAATTTCAGTTAGTGCTTCACTGATGTATTGGCCTTCGATCCAGTAGATCGTGTCCATACGCTCACCGGTGCGGCCAGAGTACATTTTTAAGCGACGTACATCACCACCACCGCGCAGAAACCCAGCTGCAGTTGAATAGGTCGGCGCCGCTGCGACAGTTGTCGCTGCAAATGCAGTCAATACGCCACGCCGGGTCATCCCCGTAGTCGATTTTTTCTTCATGGTGTTATGCCTGTCCCGTCGCCCGATCTGTGTCGGCTTTTCGCCGACGATGCACTGTTTCCCCAGATGCTTCTCATTCTTGCCACATATGGGACATTCAACCAAGCGCTTTATAAGGCAACATCATTAACAAGGGGAAAATCGGCAAGTTTCGGCCAATAGCTTGGATCACACCCGGGCCGTGTCTTTTTGGACACGGCGACTAATGCGCAGCAGCGACCTGCGCCAAGCGTGATTAGACAGCTTCAACATATGTGCGTAGACACGGTCGAGCATTGCTGCGCGGTGCTTTGAAGCTATTGTTTTTTGGGGGAAGTGATGGATCGTATCATCGCATTGGCTGGCGCTCGTTTGCGCGGATTTGGTTTAGTGGCTGGCCTTGCCATGATGGTGGGCACGTCGTTTGCCGGGGTTGCCGAAGCCCAAGTCACCGCTTTCCGTCAAGCTGTCGCTGAGACCGCAGCACGCGATGAAGATCTTGCTGCATTCTACAGAAACCGCAATTTCGAAGGTATTTGGAGTGGTGATTCTGCTGTAGCGCACCGCAACGCGCTTCTTTCTGCACTTGAAAACGCAGGCCATCACGGGTTGCCCACCAATCGCTATGATGTGACGACACTTATTGCACAAATGCAATCTGCGCGCACGCCTGCCGAAATGGGCGAGATCGAGGTAATGCTGACGCAGACGTTTCTGCAGTACGCGCGGGATATTCAGTCTGGTGTTGTGCGCCCTAAATCAATCGATTCCATGATCGTACGCGACGTGACTTACACACCGCGCATCGACCTGCTGTCTCAATTTCGTGAAAGTAATCCAACTGCGTTCCTGCGGTCTTTGCCGCCAAGCACGCCTGAATACACACGTTTGATAGCAGCAAAACTACGCTTAGAGGCGTTGCAAGCCGTCGGTGGTTGGGGCCCTGTCGTGAATGCTGACAAGCTTGAATCTGGTGCGACTGGTCCAAACGTTATTGCGTTGCGCAATCGCCTTGTCGCGATGGGGTTCATGAACAGATCGGTGACTGCGTCTTATGACGGCACAATAGTTGAAGCTGTAGAGTCGTTTCAGCGTGGTCATGGTTTGCAAGTCGACGGAACCGCGGGACCAAGCACAATTGCTGAAATTAACCGGCCCATAAGCGAACGTTTGCAATCCATTGTCGTCGCAATGGAACGTGAGCGTTGGTTTAATCGAGACAAAGGTGATCGCCATATCTGGGTGAACCTGACTGATTTCTCAGCGAAAGTTGTCGACCACGGCGAAGTGACGTTCTCAACGCGCTCTGTCATTGGTGCCGTGGACCCTAGCCGTAAAACGCCAGAATTTTCGGACGTCATGGAGTATATGGTCATTAACCCAAGCTGGTACGTGCCACGTTCCATTGCCACTAAGGAATACCTGCCACAAATGCAGCGTAACCGGGCTGCGGCTGGTCATTTGCTCATTACAGATGGCAATGGTCGCACAGTGAATCGTGCCAATATCGACTTTAGCCGCTACACCGCGCGGACTTTTCCATTCTCAATGCGCCAGCCTCCGTCAAACCGAAATGCGCTTGGTCTGGTGAAGTTTATGTTCCCGAACCAATACAATATTTACCTGCACGATACGCCAGCAAAAAGCCTATTTGGGCGGGAAGTCCGTGCCTATAGCCACGGCTGTATTCGCCTGAATGATCCGTTTGATTTTGCCTATGCGTTACTTTCCAAGCAGACAGATGATCCCGAAGGTCTATTCCAGTCGCGCCTTCGGTCTGGCAACGAATCCCGCGTTCGCTTGGACGAGCCGGTGCCAGTGCATATTGTGTACCGCACTGCCTTTACGACCAACTCAGGTGGTATTGAATTCCGCCGTGATATTTACGGACGTGATCGCAAGATCTGGAATGCCCTGACCCGCGAAGGGGTGGTTGTTCCGGGTGTTCAGGGGTAAAACTGTCCTTAGCTCTACAGGCTGTGAGGACTGATGACACAAACCGTTGCAATGATCGCGCGTGCGCTAGGGGCTGAGGTTCTTGGGGATGGCAGTATTATCGTGTCCAGTTTGGCGGAGCCAAGTGGAGCAGGCCCAAACGATTTGGCACTGGCCATGTCGCCTAAATATGCAGGTTCGCTCTCACAATCCGCCGCTAAAGCCGCTATCGTATGGGCTGATGCTGATTGGCAAGCACTCGGGTTGAACGCCGCAATCGTGGTACCGCGTCCGCGCTTGGCGATGGCCGTTCTGACAGAACTGATGGATGCGCCGACTTACGCACCTGGTATTCACCCGACAGCAGTGATCGATCCGACATCGAAACTTGGCGAGAATGTGGCTATCGGTCCGTTTTGTGTGATCGGCCCCGATACAGACATCGGTGCAGGGACCGTCCTGATGGCGCATGTCAGTGTGGCACGTGGTTCTGTCATTGGTCAAAATGGGGTGCTGCATCCCGGTGTGCGTGTTGGGGCGCATGTGAAAATTTCTGGGCATGTGATCCTGCAGCCGAATGTGGTGATTGGGGCCGATGGATTTTCGTTTGTGACTGCTACTCCGTCGATAGCCGAAATCGGCCGCCGGACACTTGGTAAAACACCGTTTAAGGCCAACGACGACGCCACACAGCACCGCATCCACTCACTTGGGTCGGTTATGATTGGAGCGCATGTTGAAGTTGGGGCGAATGCGACAATCGATGCAGGAACGATTCGGCCTACTAGGATCGGACGCGGCACGAAGATAGATAACCTTGTGCAAGTTGGGCATAATGTTGTTGTTGGTGAGGATTGTTTGCTGTGTGCGCAAACGGCTGTTGCAGGCTCTGCTATTATTGGGGACCGCTGTATCTTGGGAGGAAAATCTGGTGTCGCTGATAACATTTCTATTGGATCCGATTGCTTGCTTGGTGGCGCCGCGATTGTGCTGGGCGATATCCCTGATGGCTGCTTTATGATGGGGTATCCGGCAAAGCCGATGCTGACATTCAGGGCTGAACAACGGGCAATGCGTGATGCAGCGCGAGATGTTGGTCGTGGCAATCTTGTTTCCAAAACGAACGATGATACATAGGCGCAGAATAAAGCCAAGGACTTGCCCGTGAATATCCAAGACAAAGTCATCGCGATTATCGCAGATCAAGCGTTGATGGACCCATCAGACATTAAACTGACCGACACGCCGGAACTGCTCGGGATCGACAGCATGGGTTTGGTCGAAAGCATCTTTGGCATCGAAGAGGCGTTTGATATCACTGTGCCGTTCAATGCGAATGAGCCAACTGAGAGTGATTTTGATATTTCTTCGGTCGCTGCGATTATCAAAGCGGTTGAGGGCCTTGTGGCCGAACAGGCTTAGGGGATG
>JAPKCP010000259.1 GCA_028822885.1 Yoonia sp.
TGACCACTATGCGGCATTTTCGAATTAGGTAACTTTTCTCTATCCGGCAGGCCGGAACTTAAGATAGGTACGTCGTTTTCTGAACAGCAATCTGCCGATATCTATAGTCATCTTAGTCGCGAGGGGAGTTGCAATGAAAGACGAAGCATCTGACGTCGCTACTATTTCACGCATCGGTTTTACCACTGATACGGGGGCCGGATCACGCGCGCGTATCGGTCTTCTGGTGCTTGAATCTGACCAAACCATGGAATGGGAAATGCGCCTGATGACACACCTTTCGGGTGTATCCGTGTATCATAGCAGGTTAGCCAACGATGTCGTTGTAACCCCAGAAACCCTCGCCAAAATGGAAACCGAATTACCAATTTCTGCAAAACTGCTGCCAGAATATTTAGCATTGAATGCCATTGGCTATGGCTGCACTTCAGGCTCTACTATCATTGGCGAAAACCGTGTGGCCGACATTCTCGATGCAGCCCATCCCGGAGTGCCGTCATCCAATCCGCTGACGGCTGCCAAAGCTGCGTTGAACGTAATGGGTGTGAAAAGTCTTGGCCTCGTGACGCCCTATACACCGGATGTGACGCAAGCCATGCAAGACCGGTTTGAAGAGGCGGGAATTCAGATCACGGCTGTCGGTTCGTTTTATGAAGACAGCGACGAAGTTGTAGGCCGTATCGACCCAAATTCGATACTTGAAGCCGCGATTGCTATTGGCAGCTCTGACAAGGTCGATGGCGTCTTTGTCTCCTGCACAAGCCTGCGGGCCGCTGGCATCATCGAACGGGCTGAGGCCGTGTTGAACAAACCCGTCACTGCAAGCAATCATGCCCTCGCGTGGCATTTGCTGCGTTTGGCGGGGGTAGAAGATAATGTTGATGGCTTTGGCCGACTGTTCAAAATACAACTGGAAACGGATCTAATATTATGACCTTTGAACGTGGATTTCCGGTTTCGGAATTTGAAACGCGGGTGCAAAATGCCCAAGCGAAGATGCGCGCTGCAGATATGGATGCCTTGTTGTTCATGTCTGAACGCGAATTCACTTATTTTGCGGGTTTCCAAAGCAACTTCTGGCAAAGCCCAACGCGACCTTGGTTCCTGATCCTACCCGCTGAGGGCAAACCTATTGCAGTGATCCCCAGCATTGGCGAAAACGCGCTTTCGATCAGTTGGATCGATGACGTGCGCATCTGGGCTTCACCCAATCCCGAGGATGAGGGGATCAGCCTTTTGTCCGACACCTTGAAAGGGTTGGCAAAACGGCATGGCCGTGTTGGCGTACCGATGGGCCCCGAGACACATCTGCGCATGCCGGCCAATGACGTCGCAAAGTTACAAAGCGCCTTGGGGCATGTTGATATGGTCGATGCGACTGCCATCCTACGGACCTTGCGGATGGTGAAATCCGATTGGGAGATTGCGAAACATAAATACATCTGCGGACTTGTGTCAGATGCGTATGAGAATTTTGGTAACATCGCGAAATCCGGTATGTCTGAGCGAGAAATACTTGCCGCCCACCGATTAGACGTTCTATCGCGCGGCGCGGATACTGTCCCCTACATTGTCGCCACTGCGGCCCAAGACGGCACAGATGATGCAATCCGTTTCCCAAATGACCGACCGCTGGTCGACGGAGATGTATTGTTCATCGACACAGGTGCAGAGATTGATGGCTATTATTGTGATTTCGACCGTAACTTTGCCATTGGTTGGGCCAGTGATGCCACCAAGCGTGCCTATGATTTAGCGTATCGCGCTACTGATGCAGGTATCGCCGCGGTGCGCCCCGGTGTTCGGGCCTGCGATGTTTGGCAAGCTATGGTTGATGTTTTGGCGTCTGGCGGGGCGACGGGTGGCGGTGTCGGACGTATGGGGCATGGTGTTGGATTGCATAACACTGAATGGCCATCCCTTATGGCAGCGGACCAAACAATACTGCAGGAGGGCATGATTTTGGCGATTGAGCCTGGATACGATTTTGCCCCGGGCAAGATGATGTTGCATGAGGAAAACGTAGTCGTTCGTGCAGATAGGGCCGAATTGATTACACGTCGTGCGCCCCGCGATATCCCAATTCTATGAGTGAGATCACACCCAACCGCAATCAATTGATTGCTGAATTATCTGCATTGATCCGCTGTGAAAGCGTGAACACATTTGGGGAGACGTCCCCAATCGGTGCAGAATCTGCAATGGCTGATTTGTTTGAGGTACAACTTCGTAGTTTGGGTCTAGAGATCGGCACGCACGAAGTGACCATAGGACGCCGCAATGTTTGGGGCACCCTAAAAGGTATTGGTACTGGGCCAACGATCCTATTAGCTGGGCATTTGGACACTGTTGGTGTTGATGGCTACACTGATCCATTCGATCCGATCGTCAAAGACGGTCGTATCCATGGCCGTGGATCTTGCGATATGAAGGCAGGTTTGGCAGCCTATCTTGAGGTTGTCCGTCAGTTACAACGCACCGGAATACCGCTTTCAGGTGATGTGATCATCGCGGGTGTTGTCGACGAAGAACACGCAATGGCGGGATCAAAAGATTTTGGCCTACATGGGCCGCAAGTCGATTATGCTATCGTGGCTGAACCGACTTTGTTGCAGATCAGTACGGCTCATAAGGGCCAGATATTGACCACGATCACAACAAAGGGGCTGGCTGCACATTCTAGCTTGCCTGAACAAGGCCGCAACGCGGTGTATCACATGGCAGCTGTCTTGGGTGTCTTGCAGGATTATGCGGATGACCTGTCTTTGCGGAAAGCCGACCCGATCTGTGGCAAACCCAGCTTCAGCGTAGGTGTGATACGCGGCGGAGACAATGCGTGTTCAGTTCCTGATCTTTGTCAGATCGACATCGACCGACGTACCATTCCGGGTGAAACCTCGGCTGATGTCCTGCACGAATTGCATGATGTTATTGCACGGGCCAAAATGACAGTTCCTGAACTAGACTTTGAGATTGGTACTCCGTTCCTTGATCTACCACCGCTCGATACAAGCGGCGACGCGTTGGTAACCAAGGCTATGATCGACGCATGCGAAGCCGTATCAGGGCAAGTCAGCGTCACTGCATTCCCGGGCTCAACCGATTCACCAAATTTTGGATGCCCAACGGTGATTTGTGGCCCAGGTGATCTGGCGCAATGTCATTCATTGAACGAATATGTTGCTATCGACCAAATCGAAGACGCGGTGCGGATATACGTCCACGCCATCCTCGCAATGCAAACTGACCCATAGGGGAACACGATGGACTGGCGTACAAAGCTACTCGACCCGAAACCGCAGGCGCGGCAGGATTATGCGTCCCTTGCGACTCCCGTTTATCGCGGCTCCACCGTGGTGTTTGACGATCAGGCTGCGGTCACTGACGACTGGCGGCAAGCCGACAAGGGCTATTCCTATGGCTTGTATGGTACGCCAACCACGTTAGAATTGGCGTCACGGATCGCAGGCATCGAAGGTGCGCGCGAAACGTTCATCGTTCCGGGTGGCCAAGCCGCGATTGCGCTTATCTATCTTGCCTATTGTCAGGCTGGCAGTCATGCTTTGGTGCCCCATTCAGCCTATGGACCCAACAAGGCGATGGCCGAAGGGTTAATGCGCGGACTGAACGTCGAGGTTGAACCCTACGATCCGATGATTGGCGCGGGCATCTCTGATCTGATCCGCGAAAACACCGCCCTTATCTGGTGCGAAAGCCCGGGCTCGGTTACGATGGAAATCCAAGATGTTCCGGCCATCGTTAAAGCAGCCCATGCCAAGGATGTTGCGGTGGCGTTAGACAACACCTATGCAGCGGGGGTCATGTTTGATGCCTTCGCCCACGGTGTCGATGTGAGTATGCAAGCGCTCACGAAGTATGTGGGAGGACATAGCGATCTTTTGCTTGGCTCGGTGTCCGCTCGCGATGATGCGGCTTACGCAAAACTTGGACCCATCTACCAGCAATTGGGCCTTGCCGTGTCACCGGATGACTGCAGTTTGGCCTTGCGCGGATTGCAGACACTGGCAGTGCGATTAGATGCGTTGGAAAAAGCCACTTTGCAGGTCGCAAATTGGTTAACGAACCATCCACAGATAGATGAAGTTTATCATCCTGCGTTGCCATCTTGTCCGGGGCATGACGTTTGGGCGCGGGATTTCAAAGGGTCCACAAGTGTCTTTTCGTTTACGTTTAAAGATACCGTAAGTGCTACCAAAGTTGTCGATTTCATCAACGCACTTACCGTGTTCAAGATTGGAATGAGCTGGGGTGGCATAAACAGCCTGGCTGTTGTCTACCCTAATCTCCAACGTCCTGACCAAGACTTTGGCGGTCGTATTGTGCGCCTCAACATCGGGCTTGAAGCGCCAGACGACTTAATTGCTGACTTGGATCAAGCTACGAAAGCACTATGAAATCCAGAGGCATCGAATAAGCGAACTAGAATCCGGTTTTTGAAAGGCACAAATCCAAGGCCTGAGTTATCGAAATACGACACTACCTTAGTTTATAGGCACTTGGGTATTAGATCTAATCAACAGCAGGGATTGCTTTCTTTGAAGGATATTCAAAATTTTGTTCTCGGATAATGCTCCACTTGAATGGCTGGTTTGGCGAAATACGCTGCACGACCAAAAGATCACTAC
>JAPKCP010000260.1 GCA_028822885.1 Yoonia sp.
AGCTCAATCGCCGTCACGCCAAGATTATTGAGATGCTCAAGGATCGGATCAGACGCCATGGCAAGATAGGTACCCGGGCTTTTGATATCCGTGCGCCCGGCTGTTAGCCCCTTCACGTGGGCCTCATAGATGACTGTATTCTCTAAGGTGTGATTGGGTCGTGGTCCATCTCCCCAATTGAAAGTCGGATCAACGACAACGCAGCGCGGCATGTAGGGCGCACTGTCAGTTTTGTCGAAACTCAGGTCTTTGTCTTTATGGTCGCTATCATAGCCAAACAGGGCGTTGTTCCATATAGGATGCCCCGTCAGTTGCTTTGCGTAAGGATCAATGAGCAACTTATAGGGGTTAAACCGGTGGCCTTCGTTTGGCTTATACGGTCCATCCATGCGAACACCGTATTGCTGGCCTGCCTTCATGCCCGGAAAATAGCCGTGCCAAACGTGGCCTTCACGTTCTGGCAGCGTAATGATCCGGTTTTCTTTGCCGTCTTCATCGAACAAACACAGCATCACTCGCGTCGCGTGTTGCGAGAAAATGGCAAAGTTCACGCCACCTTCATCGACGGTTGCACCCAGTGGTGATGGGTGTCCGGGTCGAATTGAAAAGGAGTCTGTTGTCAACTGTCAGCCTTCGAAAGGGATGCGTAAATCGCATGATACTCAGCAGCAGAAGTTTCCCAGCCAACGGGTTGCTTCATCGCGTTTCGCTGCATCGTTTTCCAGATTTTCGGCTGGGCGTAAAGGGCGGCAAGGCGGACAAAGGCATTGGTCAGCGCAGCGATGGTGATGGGAAAGAACTGCAATCCAGTCGCAACGCCACGCGCGAGTGCGGCAGGTGATGCATTAATCACCGTATCCGCGAGTCCGCCCGTCAGCGCAACAAGCGGTAGCGAGCCGTAACGCAGCCCATAAAGCTGGGTCAGACCGCAGGGTTCAAACCGTGACGGCACCAAAATGACATCGCCACCGGCCATCATTTGATGGGATAACGCTTCGTTATAGCCAATTTTCACGGACAGGTTTTCGTGTTGTTCGGCGGCCTCAAGCAACGCCACTTCAAGCTGTGGATCGCCCGATCCAAGCAGCGCCAACTGCCCACCACGATCTAACAGTGCAGGCAAGGCGGCGAGTAGCAAATCGATGCCTTTTTGTTCGGTTAACCGTGACACAAGCACACAAAGCGGGCCATCGGCTTTGCCCAGTCCGAATGTCTTTTGAAGCGCCGTTTTGTTCGCCGCTTTGCCAGCTGCCGTCTTGTAAGGCTTAATATTTAAGTCAGTTGCTGGGTTCCAGATTTCTTCGTCGATCCCGTTCACGATGCCCACAAGATCGGCTTGGCGGTGGCGCAAAACGCCGTCCATCCCAATACCAAATTCTGGTGTCAGAAGTTCTTCGGCGTAGGTTTGCGACACGGTCGTAATCTTTGCTGCCCCCATCAGAGCAGATTTCAGCGCAGAGATTTGGCCCCAGAATTCAAAATGGTTCGCATTGAACCTTGTCTCGTCCAGTCCCAAAGCCCCAAGTCTGTCAGCACCTGTGTTGCCGTGAAACGCAATGTTATGAACGGTAAACACGAACGGAACATCGACGCCTGCGGCTTGCATATATTCGGGCGTCAGCCCCGCCTGCCAGTCGTGACCATGGACGATTTCGGGCATCCAGTCACCAGCGCCTGACTTAGCGATTTGCGCACCCACGTAGGACAATGCGGCAAATCGTTCAGGGTTGTCGGGCCAATCCTGCCCCTCAGCGGTGACATAAATACTGCCATCGCGGTCGAATAGATGCGGCGCGTCGATAATGAGCAAGTCCAGCCCCGCAACCTTACAGGCAAGCAACTTTGCAGGGCCACCAAACAAATCAGCAAAGGTCTCAACTGTCACGGGCTTGATAAGCTGAGCCAAAACAGACCGATAGCCGGGTAAAAGCGTGCGCACCTCATCACCGTAAGCGGCAAGTGCTGTCGGGAGCGCCCCCGCGACGTCTGCCAACCCCCCAGTTTTGATCAGGGGGGCGCATTCAGAGACTACAAACAGGACACGTGTCATAGGCTTGCGGCTCTTTTATCCAACATATCCTTCGTGATCAGGACCGTGCCTCGTTCGGTGACGCGGAACCACTTTGAATCTTCATTTGGGTCCTCACCGACGACAAGACCCTCAGGAATAATGACGCTGCTGTCGATGACAACGCGGCGCAACCTTGCCGAGCGATTGATCGTCACGTTTGGCAACACAATCGCCTGATCCAAGACCGCGTAAGAATTGGTGTGGACGTTCGTGAACAAGCACGAATTGCGCACCTCAGTTCCTGAAATAATGCACCCACCCGATACCATGGATGAAATCGCCATGCCGCGTCTGTCGCGTTCATCGTGGATGAATTTAGCGGGTGGGACACTTTCGTTGTAAGTCCAAATCGGCCAATCGCGATCCCACAGGTCCAATTCTGGCGTGAAGTTCGTGAGGTCGATGTGTGCCTGCCAAAATGCATCCACAGTGCCGACGTCTTTCCAGTAAGCGGGTGCGCCTTCTTCGCGGACACAGCTTTCATCAAATCGGTGCGCCATGGCTTTGCCATTCTTCACGATACCGGGGATCAGATCATTGCCAAAGTCATTGGTTGAATTGGGGTCATTGGCATCTTCTTGCAGCAGCGAGCGCAAGAACTTCCAGTCGAACACGTAGATCCCCATGGAGGCGAGAGCCATATTTGGGTCTTCCGGGGTGCCGGGTGGGTCCTCTGGTTTTTCCAAGAAGCTGGTGATCCTGCCATGTGTATCTGTCGCCATAACACCAAATGCTGACGCCTCTTTACGTGGGACAGTGAGGCAACCAACTGTGACATCAGCGCCTTGTTCGACATGCTGGCGCAACATGATCTCGTAGTCCATTTTGTAGATGTGATCGCCCGCAAGAATGACAACATAATCAACGCCGTAGCTATCCACGATATCAATGTTCTGCGTCACCGCGTCTGCAGTTCCCTTGTACCAGCTTTCGGTGCCGCCGCGCTGTGAGGCAGGCAATACATCTAAAAATTCATTACGTTCTGCGCCAAAAAAGTTCCAGCCGCGCTGCAAGTGCCGGATCAGGCTGTGCGCCTTATATTGCGTGGCGATTGCCATTTTGCGGATGCCGGAATTCATCGCATTGGACAGTGCAAAGTCAATGATACGGCCCTTACCACCAAACGGGACGGCGGGTTTCACACGTCGGTCTGTCAGCTCTTTCAGGCGACTACCGCGTCCCCCCGCGAGCACGAAAACCATTGATCTTTGCGTAAGGCGCTTTGTTTTCGTCATGTTTTCTCCATCCCTCGTTTTTAGTTTGTGCGGTTAAGCCGCAAGACGACCACTGACAGTGGTGGCAGGGTCAAGCTGAGTGATTGTTCATGCCCATCTGCTGCAACATCTGTCGTTGCTTGGCCGCCAAAATTACCACGGTTTCCACCGCCATAGGTTGCCGCGTCCGTGTTCAAGACTTCCTCCCAAAAGCCTTTTTCGGGCACGCCCAGTTGAAAATCTAATCTTTCGACGGGCGTAAAGTTGCACATGACCACAACAGGCGCATCTTCGCCCCCGCTGTAGCGCGCAAATCCGAGTGTTGATTGCGCAGGGTCGTTGTGAAGCCATGCGAACCCTTCAGCAGCACAATCACTTGCAAACAATGCTGGCGTTTCGCAGTACAGCGCATTCAGGTCCTTGATCAGCCGCTGCACGCCCTTGTTGGCGGGTTGTTCGGCCGCACCCCAGTTCAGTTCTGCGTTGTGGTTCCATTCTTCGGGTTGGGCAAATTCACAGCCCATAAATAGCAGCTTTTTGCCCGGTTGGGTCCACATAAACGCGTAATAGGCCCGCAGGTTGGCGAATTTCTCCCACTCGGTACCGGGCATTTTTTCAATCATTGACCCTTTGCCATGCACGACTTCATCGTGGCTAATCGGCAGGATGAAATTCTCAGTAAAGGCCCAGTCGATGGGGAAGGTCATGAGGTGGTGATCGTGCTGACGATAGATCGGGTCTTTTTCCATGTAGCTGAGCGTGTCATTCATCCAGCCCATGTTCCATTTGTACCCAAAGCCAAGCCCGTCTGCATGCACAGGTTGCGACACGGCTGGAAACGAGGTGCTTTCCTCCGCGACGGTCATAATGCTGGGGTCAGCCCCGTAAACGGCGGTGTTCATTTCTTGCAGAAACGCGATGGCCTCATAATTTTCGCGCCCCCCGTCTTTGTTAGGAACCCATTCGCCGTCATTACGCGAATAATCGCGGTACAGCATTGAGGCGACGGCATCGACGCGTAACCCGTCCAAATGGTATTCTTCCATCCAATAGAGCGCGTTAGACACAAAATAGTTCTTCACCTCGCGTCGGCCGTAGTTCGGGATCAGCGTGTTCCAGTCTTGGTGAAACCCTTCACGCGGATCGGCATGTTCATACAGGGCTGTCCCATCGAATTGTGCGAGACCATGTGCATCGGTTGGAAAATGGCCCGGAACCCAATCCAAGAGCACTCCGATTTCAGCCGCGTGTGCGGCCTCAACAAAGTCGCGGAATTCATGTGGCGGGCCGAACCGGATGGTGGGTGCGAACAGTCCAACAGGTTGATAACCCCACGATCCATCAAA
>JAPKCP010000261.1 GCA_028822885.1 Yoonia sp.
TTTATTCTTCAGCGGCAGTGAATGTCCCATAATCACATCACCGCGCCAATCTGCCAGGGTACGAATTCGACCCCACCAAAGCCTAGTTCTTCACTTTTGGTCTGCTCGCCAGATGCGACGCTGATCAACATCTCAAAGATATCTTTGCCTTTGCCAGCCAAGCTTACGCCGTCGGTTACAATGTCACCGCAATTGATGTCCATATCGTCGCTCATACGGCGGTACATTTCCGAGTTCGTGGCTATCTTGATGCAGGGTGTCGGCATGTATCCTGAAACTGAACCGCGTCCTGTCGTAAACACAATGAGGTTGGCACCAGATGCAATTTGGCCCGTCACCGAGCATGGATCAAAGCCGGGACTGTCCATAAAGACAAAGCCCTTTTTTTCAATCTTTTCGCCAAACAGATACACGTCCGTAAGGGGCGCACTGCCACTTTTGGCGACGGCACCCAATGATTTTTCAAGGATCGTGGTTAGCCCGCCGCGCTTGTTGCCGGGGCTGGGGTTATTGTCCATATTACCATGGTTGCGGGCGGTGTAGTCTTCCCACCAGCGGACACGTTCAATCAGCTTTTCACCCACTTCGACCGATATAGCGCGGCGGGTCAACAAGTGCTCAGCGCCATAGATCTCAGATGTTTCGGAAAGGATCGTTGTGCCGCCGTGGCGCACCATCAAATCAGAGGCGACGCCAAGCGCTGGATTGGCGGTAATGCCGGAATAACCGTCAGAACCACCGCATTGCATGCCTACCATCAGGTGCGAGATCGGGGTTGGTTCGCGTGTTGCGGTATTTGCCTGTTCGGCAATTCCGCGCAGTTCAGCGAGACCTTTTTCGATTGTTTTACGGGTGCCACCTTCTTGTTGGATCGTCATATACCGCAGCGCGCCATCGGCGCGGATCGATCGGCCACCCACGAGTGCAGAGACCTGCATGACCTCGCAGCCAAGGCCAATCAATAGGATGCCGCCAAAATTTGGATGCTGTGCATAGCCTGACAGTGTGCGCATCAGGGTCGCGTATCCTTCGTTCTCGCCAGACATACCGCACCCCGTACCGTGGGTGATCGGGACAATGCCGTCGATGTTTGGAAAGGCATCAAGTAGGCCAGATTTTTCAGCGGCTTCCGCAATGAATTTTGCGACAGACCCTGCGCAGTTTACAGATGTTAGAATGCCAATATAATTGCGCGTGCCGACGCGGCCATCAGCGCGATGATAGCCATCAAATGTTCGAATTTCCTGTATAGGCTCGACGTCCGCTGCGTCGCTTGCGTGGGCATAGTCTTGTGTGTGCTCACCCATGCCAAGGTTATGGGTATGGACGTGTTCGCCTGTCGCGATGTCAGCAGTTGCTTGGCCAATCGTCTGACCATAGCGCAAGACATTTTGCCCCGCACGGATTGGGGCAATGGCGATCTTATGTCCCTGCTTGACTGACTGGAGGAGTTTTGGCCCTGTCGCATTCCCTGTGTCACCTGCCGCGATGTCCGCCAAAGCAATGGCGACGTTGTCTTGCGGATGAAGGGTAAGCATGCGGGGCAGGTGGCTCATCTCGTACGTTCCTCTGGCTGACAGTCGCTGGAGTCTATACCGTATCGCTAGCTTGACTTGACGCACCTGTCAACTAACATGTCAGAATAAGGGAGCTTGCAATGCCTACCGCGACACATGCGCTTGATATCGTCGGTCTTGAGGGCCCATTGGGGCTGCGGGTCTACAACGTGCTGCGCAATAGCATTCTGGACATGACGTTCGAGCCGGGAATGATCCTGCGTAAGGGAGCGCTTTGCGAACAGCTTGGCGTATCACGGTCCCCTGTGGCTGAGGCATTGGGGCGTTTGTCTTCCGATGGACTTGTCGACATCATTCCGCAATCAGCGACACGCGTGTCGCAGTTTTCGATGGCAGGACTACATGAAGAAAATTTCTTGCGCGAAGCAGTAGAGGTCGCGGCCGTCGCGCGGGTGGCCCAAGAGAGAACAGATATACAATTAAAGAGTTTGACCCGGAACATTCGCTTGCAAGGGCTGCTGCTTGAGGACGAAGATTTCCAAGGCTTTTTGGAGGCTGACCTTGAGTTTCACGAACTGATCCTCGCTTTCACGGGCTTTCCAAAGGTCGCAGTCGCTGCTGGTCAGATGTCATTGCAACTGCGTCGTGCACGTATGCTTGTGTTGCCTGAAAAGGGCAGGCCAGCCGAAGCGTTGGCGGAACATCGCGATATTTTGAATGCGATCCAGAAACAGGACACCGATGCGGCAAGGGCCACAATGTCAGTTCACCTGCGGCAATTGATTTCGCGTATCGCACCGCTGGAACGACTGCACCCCGAATACTTCCGCTCATCTCCAGAAGAGGCCCAATGAAACTGACGCAAACTAACCTTCTCAATCATCGCACGCGCGTCCCAATACACCTGACACAGCTTGGATTTGGGGGGGCGCCACTTGGGAATCTGTATCGCAAGATTGAAGACGACGTGGCGCAAGAAACGCTGAACGCGGCTTGGGACGCCGGTATCCGGTACTTCGACACTGCACCACAATATGGCTTGGGGAGGTCGGAGACGCGATTTGCCAATGCTTTGACGCGATTTGACAGTAGTGCGATCACGCTTTCCACAAAAGTTGGACGTATTTTGGAGGATTGCGCCGCCGAAGACGTCACACCTGAAGCCTTCGTTGATGTGCCGCAAAAACGCATTGTTTTTGACTATTCCTATGACGGTATCATGCGCAGCTTTGACGATAGTATCGCCCGCTTAGGCACTGATCAGATTGATATTCTATTTTTGCACGACATCGATGCAGGTACACACGGTGCAGACGGCGAAAAGGACAAGTTGCGTGAGCTTTTTGTTGGCGGCGGATACCGTGCATTGGACGAATTGCGCACCGCCGGCCGCATTTCAGCAATTGGTGCAGGCGTGAATACGTGGCAAATCTGCGAACATCTTTTGGGTGAGGCTGATTTTGACACCTTTTTGCTAGCTGGGCGTTACACCCTGCTTGAACAAGACCCACTCGAAAGCTTTTTGCCGCTTTGCATCAAGCGCGATGTTGGGATCATTTTGGGCGGTCCCTACAACTCTGGCATTCTCGCGACTGGCGCGGTTGAAGGTGCGCGATATGATTACGCGCCGGCACCCGAGGCGATATTACAACGGGTGCGTGACCTAAGCGCGGTTTGTGCAGCCCATGATACGCCCCTTATTGCGGCGGCATTGCAATTCCCGCTTGGCCATAGCGCAGTGAAATCGGTGATACCGGGTGCATCATCGCCTGACGAAGTACACCAAAATATTGAGATTTTCGAAAGACCTATTCCACCAGCACTTTGGTCCGATCTGAAGTCCCAGAAATTAATCCGGCAAGACGCCCCCGTTCCAGAGGACCTAAATGATGCTTCGTAATATACCAGCAATCCTATCACCTGACCTACTTTGGACCCTTCGCGCGATGGGTCACGGCGACGAAATTGTCATTGTGGATGCGAACTTCCCTGCAACGGCACTTGGGAAAAGGTACCACCGTCTTGATGGGCTCACGGCCACAGCGGTTCTGGAAGCAGTGGTGAGCGTCTTTCCCTTGGACAGCTTTGTGGTGGACCCAGCTTTGGTGATGGAAGTTGTCGGTGACCCCGACGCTGTGCCGCCGATTGTGGCGGAATTTCAAAGCATAATCTTGGCCAGTGCGGATAATCCCGTGTCTTTGGGCAAGCTGGAACGCTTCAGCTTTTACGACCGGGCGAGATCGGCGTTTGCAATCGTACAAACCGGTGAGGGGCGGCTTTACGGCAATATCATCCTTAAGAAGGGCGTGATCAGCGCATGATTATCGATGCCCATCAGCATTTTTGGCAACTTGATCGCGGCGATTACGGATGGCTGACGCCTGAAGTAACCAAACTTTATCGTGACTTCATGCCAGATGATTTGGCACCGCATCTGATGCGGCATGGCATTGATGGGACGATCTTGGTGCAAGCGGCACCAACGATCGCAGAAACAGAATTTCTGCTAGAAATCGCGGCCAGAACGCCTTTTGTGTTGGGCGTTGTCGGCTGGGTTGATTTTACTGCCGCATCCGCTGCCGATGATATCGCGCGGCTCGCTGAACATCCCAAGCTTGTCGGCTTGCGCCCGATGATTCAGGATATCCCCGACGACGACTGGATGCTGCGCCCAGACCTAGCACCCGCGTTTGATGCTATGATCCAAGCAGACCTGACTTTCGACGCACTGGTGCTACCTCGACATCTTCCCCAGCTTCGCCAACTCCTGTCGCGCTACCCTGATCTGCGCACAGTGATTGATCACGGCGCAAAGCCCAAAATTTCTGACGGAAAATTTGAGACATGGGCAAATGACATCGCCGCCATCGCAAACGAAAGCGCAGTCTATTGCAAGCTATCAGGCCTGTTGACCGAAGCAGGTGAAGATTGGATCGTATCTGACATAGCGCCTTATGTCGCACATTTATTTGAGCATTTTGGGTCGAAAAGGCTAGTCTGGGGCAGCGACTGGCCTGTCCTGACGCTTGCAAGCAGCTATGCAAAGTGGTTCGATTTGGCCCATAAATTCGTACCTAATGAATGCGCGAAAGAAGCGATATT
>JAPKCP010000262.1 GCA_028822885.1 Yoonia sp.
TGGGAGCCTTTCCAAGCTTGTGGGGGCTTCACACCGCGATACGTCACATCGACGTCTCCGTGGGTCGCGAGGACTTGTAGTAAATCTAAGCCGCCAATCGCACCGGTTGGTAAGATAAGCTTAGCGCCGCTCGCTTTGGCCGCTGCAATCACGCCGTCATGCAGGTCAGCATCTGCGAACGCGCCCACGGACGCCACTATCAAGTCTGTTCCTGCTTCGAGGATAGCTTGCGCGTAAGTCGCAACAGCCGTGTGGCCTGCACATTCGACCACTACTAAGGGTTCGTCCTTTAGTAGGTCAGTCAGTGATGTGACGAACTGAATTGGAATGCCTGACGTCGAATTGGTCGAAGTATTCAGTGCCGTTGACCGCACTAAGACCGTGATTTTGGTAACGTCTTCAACAGTTAAAAGCGCCACCAATGCGCGCCCAATACTGCCATATCCAATTAATCCAAGATGCATATTGCCCTAGCCGCCAGCACGCGCGTTACGGACCCAAGCGATCAAGACGGCGCGGGCTTCGTCATCCATTTGGATGGCGTTGGGCGGTGGCATGGCGCGGCTCACACCTGCGTGTAGATAAATCTGTTCGGCATGGCGGGCCACGTCTGCTTTGGTTTCCAAAACGACGCCTTTTGGTGCCCAGCGGATACCGTCCCAAAACGGCTCCCGCGCGTGGCACATCGAACAATTGCCGATGACTGTGTTGTAGGCTTCATCGAACCCTTCTGCGGATGCATAGTGCAATTCATATGGGGTTAGCGCGCGTGCCTCTGATTCCTCATATGTTTCGGTTGTGCGCACCGACGATAGCCAAGCGATGATGATCATCAGCAGAACAGTCACGGCCCATGTCCAATTTGGACCATTGCCCGTAGCGTGCATGGTGTTGAAATAGTGGCGGATTGTGACACCAGTGAGGAAGATCAGGCTTGCAATGATCCACGCATATTCCGTGCCAAATGCCAGTGGGTAGTGATTTGACAGCATCAAGAACACGACGGGCAGGGTCAGGTAGTTGTTATGTGTTGAGCGCAGCTTGGCGATCTTACCGTATTTTGCGTCTGGCGTGCGGCCCTCTTTGAGGTCCTTCACAACAATCCGCTGATTTGGCATGATCTGGAAAAACACATTGCCTGTCATGATTGATGCGGTGAACGCGCCAAGATGAAGCAGTGCGGCACGGCCCGTGAAGATTTGATTATAGCCCCAAGCCATGACCACGAGGATCACAAAGAGAAGCAACATCAATACAGTAGGCTGCTCTCCTAATTTAGATTTACACATGAAATCATAGGCCAACCAACCAATGGTCAATGATCCGCCGGATATCAGGATACCCTGCCACAACGACAGTTCGGCCTTTGTCGGATCAAGCAAAAACAGCTCTCCGCCCACCCAATACACAATCATCAGCAACGCAGCGCCAGAGACCCACGTGATGTAGCTTTGCCATTTATGCCAAATCAGGTGTTCCGGCATGTTTTCAGGGGCAACAAGGTATTTCTGGATGTGATAAAATCCACCACCATGGACTTGCCATTCTTCGCCATGAACGCCAGTCGGCATATTAGGTGCTTTTTTGAGACCCAGATCCAACGCGATGAAGAAAAACGATGCGCCAATCCAAGCCATCGCTGTGATGACATGCAGCCAACGAACTGAAAACGCGATCCAGTCCCATAAAATCGCCATGTCGTACATCGTGATCTCCTAAATCTGAGTGTCTCACATCACTCTAGGCGACATGCCATTGTTCTGGTATTGTGTCAAAGAACCAAACAGCATCAAAAAAACCAATATAATGTCCTACCTTGATAACATCCGTACGTTTGTCCGTGTTTATGAACTGGGTAGCATGTCTGCTGCCGGGCGCGACTTGCGCATTTCACCCGCAGTGACGTCATCGCGGATATCTCAGCTTGAGGATTACCTAAGTGTGCGGCTTTTCCAACGCACCACGCGCAGTTTGACTGCGACGGAACAAGGTAAGGCTTTTTATATTGGGGCCTGTGGCATCCTTGAGTCGGTTGAAAATGCTGAGGCCAAAGTTGTTAACATAACTGAAAACCCAAAAGGGTCTTTGCATGTCGCTGCACCCCTTGGCGTTGGTCGCCGATTAATTGCACCGCAAGTGCCAGCTTTCTTGAAAGACTATCCTGAGATTAGTGTCAGGTTACGTCTGACGGATCGTAAAGTTGATCTGACGACCGAAGGGATCGATCTTGCGTTTTTCTTGGGGCAACCAGAAGACAGCAACCTGCGTATCCGAAAGATTGCGGATGTGGACCGCGTCTTATGCGCTTCGCCATCCTACATCGAAACACACGGAAATCCAGCGACGGGTGAAGAGGTGGTTGCTGATGGGCATGAATGCTTAAATCTGCGGTTTCCGGGTGCGACTGAATTCCAGTGGCGTCTCATGTCGGCTGATGGTCCCAAGAAGTATCGTGTCGTGGGCCGCTACGAATCTGATGACGGCGATGTGCTGACCGACTGGGCGTTGTCTGGCAATGGAATCGCGATGAAACCCATTTTTGAGGTCTCAGACCACATCAAAGCGGGCCGTTTGGTTCCAGTGGCTGTGAAAACGCCACCAGAACCCATTCAAATGGCTTGTTTGTTTACGCACCGCAAAGGGCAGGATCCTAAGACGCGGCTTTTCATGGATTTTGTGATCCAAAGGATTAGTGAAGCGGTGTGTGACAGCTCCATCCAAGGTCAGCTGCCGCGATAGGTGGAATATCCAAACGGTGAGAGCAGCAATGGCACATGGTAGTGTGATGCCTCTGACATCCCAAATCGCAGTGGCACGACGTCAAGAAAGCGCGGGTCTTCTGGCGGTGTTCCGATTGCATCAAGATATCCGCCTGCATGGAACACCAACTCATAGGTCCCTGTCTGAAATTGATCGGCGGGCAGGATTTGTTCGTCAGTGCGTCCGTCGTCGTTAGTGACAAGCGATTTCAGATGCGTCCGTGTTTCGCCCTCAATCCGGTACAGGTCGATCTTCAGCCCCTCAGCAGGGCAGCCTCGTGCTGTATCCAGCACATGCGTTGTCAGAAATCCGGTCATTCTTGCATCTCCCTTATGGTTGGCTCGGTATAGCTTACACGGCACAGTACCGACAAAGACTAGTGATCAAGAGGCTCCTTCGCGTTTTTTTTGAAAAACTCTGGGATTGTTTTGATTTACTGACGCACTAACCCAAAAGGATTATTTCATTGGCCCGCTACCCCCGCGACATGACAGGATATGGTGCAAATCCGCCAAAAGCCAATTGGCCTAACGGTGCTAAGATCGCCGTTCAGATTGTTTTGAACTACGAAGAAGGCGGTGAAAACAACATCTTGCACGGTGATGCGGCATCAGAGGCATTCCTGTCAGAGATCACGGGCGCACAGCCTTGGGTCGGCCAACGCCACTGGAATATGGAATCGCTTTACGAATACGGGTCGCGTGCTGGGTTCTGGCGGGTTCACCGGATGCTGAGTGATTTGCCACTCACCGTTTATGGAGTCGCCACAGCTTTGGCCCGTGCGCCAGAACAAGTCGCTGCGATGATCGCCTCAGGGTGGGAAATTGCCAGCCACGGATTAAAGTGGGTCGAACACAAAGACATGCCCGAGGAAGAAGAGCGCGCTCAGATTGCAGAGGCCATTCGGTTGCACACCGAAGTTGTGGGCAGCCCACCGCGTGGTTGGTACACTGGTCGCTGTTCAAACAACACGATCAAGCTGGCCGCTGAGACTGGTCAATTCGCATATGTCGCGGACAGCTATGCAGATGATCTGCCGTATTGGATGCAATTTGACGGTCAGGATCAACTGATTATTCCATATACAATGGACTGCAACGATATGCGCTTTGGGATTCAGGCTGGTTTCACCACTGGTGAGCAGTTTGAAAGCTACCTGAAGGATAGCTTTGACTATCTGTATGAAGAGGGTACGGCTGGCGCTCCCAAGATATTGTCCATTGGATTGCATTGCCGGATCATCGGACGTCCGGGCCGTGCGGCTGCACTTCGCCGCGCGATTGATTACTTCAAATCTCATGACGGGGTCTGGTTCGCCACACGCGAACAGATTGCCGATCACTGGGCGAAGGAAAATCCCCCCGTGCATGGTGTTCGCCCGTCTGAGATGGATCGCGATACGTTTGTGGCTGAATTTGGTGGTATATTTGAACATAGTTCTTGGATCGCTGAGGGCGCGCATGGGCTAGAACTTGGGTACACCCACGACACAGCGCAGGGCGTCCATAGCGCACTGGCACGTATTTTCCGCAGTGCCACGCATGACCAACGCCACGGCGTTTTGACGGCACACCCTGATTTGGCAGGCAAATTGGCAGCAGCCAAGCAGCTTACAGCTGAAAGCACGTCAGAGCAGGCAGGGGCTGGGCTAGACGTTTTGACGGATGAAGAGCGCGGCATGTTCCAGTCGCTGAACACTGCTTACGTCGAAAAGCACGGGTTTCCGTTCATCATCGCAGTTGGTGACAATACCAAAACGTCGATTACAGAAGCGTTCAATCGTCGGATCGACAACGATACCGACACTGAATTCAATGAGGCCTGCAAACAGGTCGAACGAATTGCAGAACTGCGCCT
>JAPKCP010000263.1 GCA_028822885.1 Yoonia sp.
CCCTTGATTTCGCCGATGCAATTCTGACAGACACCAACCCAATCGCAGCTCTCACGCTTGTGGATGACGTCTGGACAATGACCAGTCTCCTTGGGTTTGAGGCGCTATTGCGCGGCAAAAATGTGATCTGCACTGGCATGCCGTTTTACGCAGGTTGGGGGCTCACCGATGATCGTGGTTTTCCATGCACGCGCCGCACAGCCAATCCAGACCTCATTGCACTCGTGCATGCCACGCTAATTCGCTACCCACGGTATTTCGACCCAAAAAGTAATCTCGCCTGCCCTGTCGAAGTTGTCGTTGACCGGCTGGCAAACAACGACATCCCACGACCTTCGCGCTGGAACCGCAGCATTGCAAAACTGCAAGGCGCATTTGCCAGCTACGCGCATCTTTGGCGTTAGGTTCGATCCCAAGATGACAGCACATCGCTGCCAACGCGACGGGTCGCCACAAGGGTAAACGCCGCCGCATCGACCAATGCCTGCACGCCCATTGGTCCCACGGACGCCGTCCCATCGCCGCCAATAACTTTACCCGCCTGAAATACCTCAAGCCGATCAACAAGGCCCTTTGCCAACAATGACGCGGCTAGGCCACCGCCACCTTCGCAGAAAATACGGGTTAGACCCTTATCAGCCAATGCACCCAGCGCCTCAGTCACATCAACACGACCAGCACTCAGCGAACATGGTAAACTTTCTGCCCCCCGCGCCAGAAATGCAGTCGGGTCAGCAGGACCATGACACAGCCACACAGGCGCCTCATCCGTTGTCGCAAACATCTGCGACGTCACAGGAAGATCAAGATCAGAAGAAATCACAACGCGCACCGGCTGACGCCTAAGCCCCTGCCCTCGCACAGTAAGTTGCGGATCATCAACGCGCAAAGTCCCAGCACCAACCATCACAGCATCATGGCGCGCGCGCATGGCATGGACAGCGTGGCGGGCATCAGGACCTGTTATCCACTGGCTTTCGCCTGCCGCTGTCGCAATTTTTCCATCAAGCGTCACGGCAATCTTCAGAGAAACATAAGGTCGACGATTCACGACACGACCCACAAATCCGGCGTGATCGCGTTTTGCCTCAGCCTCTAAGACGCCAAGCGTCACAGCGATGCCCGCATCACGCAACATCGCAATACCACCACCGTCAACACGTGGGTCAGGGTCGCCCATTGCAACAACAACACGCGCGATTTTCGCATCAATCAGGGCTTGGGCACAGGGTGGCGTCTGGCCGTAATGGGCACAGGGTTCAAGCGTCACATATGCAGTGGCACCCGCCGCTTTAGGACCAGCTTGCCGCAGCGCCATGACTTCCGCATGCGGACGGCCACCAACCATCGTGCGACCGCGCCCAACAATGCGTCCCTTGTTGACAATAACACAGCCAACAGCCGGATTTGGCCAGACTTCACCCAATCCGCGCCGGCCAAGTTGCAGCGCAAGCGCCATAAAGCGGGCGTCAGTTTGGTCGGTCACGTATCAGTTTGTGAATCTGGACGCAGCTCGCTCACGAACTTGTCAAAGTCATCAGCAGCTTGGAAGTTTTTGTAAACGCTGGCAAATCGAACATATGCAACCGTATCAATCCGCGCGAGACTTTCCATCACAATTTCACCAATAGTCGTTGACGGAATATCAGTTTCACCCAAACTTTCCAAACGACGCACGATACCACTGATCATCTGATCCATGCGTTCTGGTTCAACCGGGCGCTTCTGCAAAGAAATTCGGATCGACCGTTCCAGCTTATCACGGTCAAAATCTTCACGCCGCCCGTTGGACTTAATCACAACAAGGTCGCGCAATTGGACGCGCTCATATGTCGTAAATCGACCGCCACACGCGGGACAAAAGCGACGGCGACGAATAGCAACATGATCCTCAGCAGGACGCGAGTCCTTCACCTGAGTGTCGACGTTTCCGCAAAAAGGGCACCGCATAATAGTCCTCGTTCTTTGCACATCGTGGGTCGTGCGTCCCACTTATCCACAGGTAGTATAGGTGAGCTGCTACAGTTTGGGTAGCCTCCAATTTGAACCGCTTCATATTGATTGTGGGCAGTGGCCAGTTGTCTTTTCAAGTTGAGGCAATCCCATCCACATCGCGGCTTTAACATCCACATGTTGCCGCAAATTCTACGGCCCTAAGCTCCCTCAAGCAGCTTAGGTTCGGCGTAGCAGTGAATTTAGATCGCAGCGCAGATGACACCTAAGCCATTTGGTCACCTCTCGCGTGAACCGTCTTTTCGGTCGGACAACCCGACTTTCATCAAAATAACCATCGGCACCGAAAGCCAGCCTAACGTGGCTCTATCTGAGGTGTTTCCTTTTGAAGCTGATATTCACGCCACACCGTGTAAAGCCCCGACGACAGGATCAACCCGATACCTAACCACGCCACGGCATCCGGCCATGTGCCAAACACCAAGACACCCAAGGCAATCCCAAGCGGCATCGCAAGGTATTCCACAGGTGCAACAATCGCGGCTTCGCCCAGTCGGTAGGCCTGCGAAATACAATACCCGCCGATAGAGGCAAAGATACCAAGGACCAGCATGACGGGAAGATCGCTGGACGTTGGAACCTGCCATTCGCGAAACAGAAACGCCAAGGACACGTTGCTTTGCTGGGCAAACCTACCGTCGCCAAAGAATAAACCGAACACGACGCAGACCACAATAAACACAATTTGGATGTAAAAGGTCATCGACACCGCATTCTCAGTTTCACGCAAGAACCGCGTCATGATGTGCAGGCCCGCATACCCAAAAGCCGCGGCCAATGGCAAAATTGAAGCCACCTGAAACGTATCTGTTCCGGGACGCAAAACGATCAAAACGCCAACCATGCCCACGGCAATCGCGCTCCATCTGCGCGATCCAACGACCTCTCCTAGGAAAATAACTGACGCGATGGTGATCAGAAATGGCGATATAAAGAAGATCGCAACCGTATCCGCCAAAGGCAGTGCCGCGAGACCAAGAAAGAAGCAAAGGTTCGCAAATACGACACAGCTCGCGCGCAAAATATGCATCCCAAGGCGTCGTGTTCTGAGAATAGCGAGCGAACCGTTCAGTGGCACCATGATGCAAACCACCACAGACAAGCCAACGAGCGACCGGATCAGAACCAACTGGTGTAAGGCATAACCGTCGCTCAGGACCTTCATCGCAACGTCATTCAAGGAGAACATGACCATCGCCATGCTCGCAAATAACGGACCAATGACCGTGGCAGATACTTTGAACATGCGCCGACTCCTTACTTGCACTGGCGTGATGTAATCCATGCGTAAGGTCCAGCGGTTTGCCTATGCGCGGCATTAACTTTGGATTGACCCACCGGTCGGGGCGGCCGGGGATCGTATTCGCGGGTTCAGTTCTGACATGGGGTGCAGAGATTGCGCGCAATGCACAAAACGACGTCACTCACAAATGATTCTAGCTATGAAAGCAGCTGTTTTGAACGCCTATACTGGGCCAATCGAAATTACTGACGTGGATCACCTTGGATAGGAGGCTGCGCATGAAGCCAAGATAATAGCGTTTTCCAGCCACAGTCAGATCACTGTGAAAAATGCGCCACAATCCGTCTCTGATGCGGCACATCACGATGCTCAAAAACATAGATTCCCTGCCAAGTGCCAAGCTGTAAGCACCCATCTGTGACGGGGATCGACACTTGGGTCGGCAACATCGCCGCCTTGATGTGGGCGGGCATATCATCGGGCCCCTCATAGGTGTGCGTCAGGTACGACATTGACGGATCAGTCGTTGGTGGGACCAATCTGGCAAAGAACTGCCGTAAATCCGTTTGCACTTCAGGATCAGCATTTTCTTGAATGAGCAAGCTTGCCGATGTGTGTTGGATCATCAGCGTGAGAAGACCAGTGCCCTGCACCCACCCTGCAACGTCATCGGTAAATTCGTAAAGGCCCGGACCACTGGTCCTGACAACAAAAGCCGTTTGCATCACTGCCACCTTAGTTAAAAAGCCGTGCGCCTTGCTGGTCGATAACTTGCTTAGCCTTGTTCAACGACGCGGCAAACGCGGCCTCGTGACTGTCGAGCGTATCAGCGCGGATCAACTGGTGAACCTTCGTTTCACCATCCACATCCCGCTCGATCCGGGCAGCAAGGCGGTATCGCGTGCCATCTTTCAAAGGCTCCGCAAAAATGCGGAACCCTTGATATTCTTCGCCAACCGGTGCTTTGGGTGCGCCACCACCAAACAGACGCGACAACAACGACATCGTTATTGATCCAAGAACGACCGCAACTTGCGCGACCGGCTTGGATGCTTCAGTTTCCGCAGCGCTTTCGCTTCAATTTGGCGAATACGCTCACGGGTAACGCTGAACTGCTGACCGACTTCTTCAAGCGTATGATCAGTGTTCATGCCAATCCCAAAGCGCATCCGCAGAACCCGCTCTTCGCGCGGCGTCAGCGACGCCAAGACACGCGTTGTCGTCTCTTTCAGGTTCTCTTGAATCGCAGAATCCAAAGGCAAGATCGCGTTCTTGTCTTCGATGAAGTCGCCAAGCTGGCTGTCTTCTTCGTCGCCAATCGGCGTCTCTAGGGAAATCGGCTC
>JAPKCP010000026.1 GCA_028822885.1 Yoonia sp.
TGTAGGAAGATGAACCCGCGCGCCTGATCGATCGCATGGAACAATGGGTTCCAATCAAAAAGAACTAACATCGACGATGGCAGCGAATTTGCCACAAACATTTTGCCAGATGCGATCATGTTGGCCCGTGAATAAACGCTTGACCCGATGGTCGCGAATCCCGGTGCCCAAGGCTTGATCGCGAGAAAAATCATGCCAACGCCAACGCCTGAAATCCAAGCAATCAGCACCATTCCGTAAGCCCCAATCATGTTGTCGATGACGACAGGCGTGATCGCAACATGGTAGATAAACAGAACTGTCACAAGCGATAGGGTCTGCAGATAGAGTGACGATAGGGCCGCCGCTGAAATACTAATTGCTGTGTTCATCGGGGCGTGTTGCATCATTGGTGATGCTGGTCCCTCAGAGCCGACAACTGCGCTCATGGCTTTTGTGTGGGTCAGGAACAGAAAAATCCCTGACATAATGTAAAGCAGGAAATCGCCCCGGATCGCACTGCCGCGCATTCCAAGGAACATAAACAGCAAGAAGAACGTCATCACGAAGATAACCGTCTGTAGCATGTTCATGATGAGGCCCATGAACGCGTTACGGTGATCTTTACGGACCTCACGCACGGTTGCGTGGTAGATCAGTTCCAGCATCCCGAAAATCGTGCGGGATCGGGTCTGACGGGTCTGAACTTGGAACATTACGCGCCGTCCTGCTGATATGTGTTGCGTTTTAGGCTGGTTGTTTGGAACTTTATCACGAAATTCTTGAAGTCTTGTTACTCAAGAAGCATAAGTCCCAAGACTTTAATTTTCAACGTTTCCAGTAATTGCTGGCCAGATTTAATAGGTAAATTGATGAACTATGATCTTCTCACAACAGTTATGCGCCGGCTTTCCTTAGAGGCGGGCGATAAGATCATGGAGATTTACAATGGCCCAGATTTTGAAGTGAAATCCAAAAGTGACGACAGTCCTGTTACGATTGCTGATGAGGCCGCTGATGAAATTATCAGCGCTGGATTGCGCGAGGCATTCCCTGATGTGGCTCTTGTCACGGAAGAACAGGCGGCCTCACATTCTGTTACTGCGAAGACGTTTTTGATTGTTGATCCGCTGGATGGTACCAAAGAATTTATCAACCGACGTGGCGATTTCACGGTGAACATTGCCTACGTTGTTGACGGTTTTGCTGTGCGTGGTGTTGTTTATGCGCCCGCTAAGGGTCGGCTATTTTATACGAACGCAGATGGCGTGTCTTTGGAGGAAACGGGTGACTTTGCGAAGGATACTGTCGGTCCGGTGGCTGCAATCACGGTGACGACACCTGATAATAATGCGCTGATGGTGGTGGCTTCCAAGTCACACCGCGATCAAGCCACTGATGATTATATTAACAAATACAATGTGAAAGACATGAAAAGCGCAGGATCATCTCTGAAGTTCTGCCTTGTCGCGACTGGTGAGGCGGACATTTACCCGCGCGTTGGGCGCACGATGGAATGGGACACTGCCGCTGGGCATGCTGTTCTGGCGGGCGCTGGTGGTGAAGTTGTGCGCTTTGATGACCATACCCCGCTGCGCTACGGTAAAAAGATTTTTGAGAACCCATTTTTTATTGCCTACGCGCCGGGTGTTGACCTGAAGCTTGCTTGATATTTAGGGTGGTGGTGATCCAGAACATCGGAGGTGTTCAGGGTTTCTCCATATTTAAGCCATAGTGCTCTGCCTTAAAGGAGCTAGCACTCGCAATTACGCACATTTGAAGAGAGTTTAGACATGAAGAGAAAAGTCACCAAAGCAATTTTTCCGGTTGCTGGTATGGGGACGCGGTTTTTGCCTGCTACAAAGTCTGTTCCAAAAGAAATTATGACTTTGGTTGACCGGCCGCTTGTGCAGTACGCTATTGATGAGGCGCGTGAGGCTGGGATTAAGGAATTTATCTTCGTCACATCTCGCGGCAAAGGTGCTTTGGAAGACTATTTTGATCACTCCCCATATCTTGAGCAGTCGTTGCGCAAGTCTGGAAAACTGGAATTGCTCGAAATTTTGAAGTCTACAAACATGGACAGTGGTGCAATTGCATATATTCGCCAGCACAAAGCCCTTGGTCTTGGTCATGCGGTGTGGTGCGCCCGTCGTTTGATCGGAAATGAGCCGTTTGCTGTGATGCTTCCAGACGATGTGATTTCTGGCGATGTCTCGTGCCTCAAGCAGATGGTCGACGCATACGAGGAAACCGGCGGTGCTATGGTCGCAACGATGGAGGTGTCTCCCGAAGTGACATCATCGTATGGTATTCTTGATGCAGATATCAGCGAGGGCGATATCGTTAAAGCTCGCGGGATGGTTGAAAAGCCAGCGCCGGGTCTTGCCCCTTCTAACCTCGCTGTGATTGGTCGCTATATCCTGACGCCGAAGGTTATGAACAACCTCAGCAAAATCTCTGAGGGTGCGGGCGGTGAATTGCAGTTGACTGACGCGATTGCCCAAGAGATCGTTGAGGGACGTGACGTGTTTGGATACAAATTTAAGGGTAAGCGGTACGACTGTGGCTCTAAGGCAGGATTCTTGCAAGCAACTGTGGCGTTTGCACTATCCCGCCCTGAATTGCGCGATGAATTTTCTGCATACCTTCGCGACACTGTCGCCATGCAAAATATGGCTGAGTAGCCCTTGAACGGGTCGTTCGCTATTCAAGCTTACCGATTGCGGATCAGACGCAAACGGTTCTTGCTGCGGGCTTGGCGAAAGTCTCGACAATTACGTATTGAAGTTAATCGGACGGGTCAGATTGGGCCGTCTGATATTCTGGCCTTTGTCACTCTGCGCAATGAATCACTGCGGCTACCGTTCTTTTTGGATCACCACCGGAGACTGGGCGTTCGTCATTTTCTGGTCGTTGATAATGGCAGTGATGACGGATCTGTTGAATTCCTAAAAGACCAGCCTGATGTGTCGCTTTGGCGAACCAACGAAAGCTATAAACTGTCTCGGTTTGGGATGGATTGGTTAACGTGGTTGCAGATGCAATATGGTGCTGGGCATTGGTGTCTGACTTTAGATGCTGATGAGGCATTGGTGTATCCCGACTGGGATAATCGTGCTTTGCCAGAATTAACCCGCTGGTTGGAAGATCGAAAAGTGCAGTCGTTTGGTGCGATTATGCTCGACATGTATCCCAAAGGTCCATTGTCTGCCCAACCCTACGATGCAGGACAGGACCCTGCAAAGACATTGGGCTGGTTTGATGCAGATAACTACCGCAGACGCCGGAATCCAAAGTTTCAGAACGAATGGATTCAAGGTGGGGTGCGTGACCGTGTGTTTTTCCAAGACCGCCCCGAACGCGCGCCGACCTTGAACAAAGTCCCGTTGGTGCATTGGAAAAGGGGGTTCACTTACGTGACCTCAACCCACCATATGCTGCCCACTAAGCTCAATCATGTGTTTGATAGTCAAGTGGATGGGCTACCATCCGGCGTTTTGCTGCACTCCAAGTTTTTGAACACGATTGGCACCAAATCTGTCGAAGAACTGGAACGACGCCAACACTTTGAAAACTCTTCCCTTTATGAGGTTTACTACCAATCCCTAATTAATGATGTGGATTTGTGGTATGAAGGATCGACACGCTATGCAGGCTGGCAGCAGTTGGTTGATTGCGGACTGATGTCAAAAGGCCGCTGGCCTGATTGATCATTGTCGCTAAAGCTTGTTTAATCACAGGGTGTTGCTATTGATTGTTTCCAAGTACGACTTTGTTTGGGGTGCGTGCAATCAGGTGTTAACCGCGATCGCGTATCTGTTCAAACAAGGCAATTAGGAACGAGGCACGGTTGAGCGTTTGGTCATCATATCGGCTGCGACTAAAGCGGAAGCGGTTCAAAATGCGCGCTCGCAGCAAAAGTCGTGAGCTGCGCACAGTTGCCAATCGCACGAACGAGATCAGGCCAAATGATATCCTGTTGTTTTGCACGATGCGAAATGAAGATGTGCGTTTGCCGTATTTCTTGCGGTATTACCGTGACTTAGGCGTTGATCACTTTCTGTTTGTCGATAATGCTAGCGACGATGGTGGCGCAGAGTACCTTGCAAGACAGCCTGATGTGTCGATCTGGTCGACAAAGGCGAGCTATAAGAAATCTCGGTTTGGGTTGGACTGGCTCACTTATCTTCAGATGCGACATGCAGATGGCCATTGGATTCTTACCGTTGATGTCGACGAATTCTTTGTGTTTCCGTTTTGCGATACCCGGCCCGTGCGGGCGTTAACTGATTGGCTTGATAGTTCCAATATCCGATCTTTTGGTACAATGTTGTTGGATATGTATCCAAAGGGCAAAGTCGCAAATACGCCGTATGAGCGCGACTCAAATCCGCTGGACATTGCACCGTGGTTTGATGCGGGCAATTATACGATTAGCCGGAATGGAAAGTTTAGAAATCTTTGGATTCAGGGTGGTCCCCGCGCCCGCGTTTTCTTTCCGGATAAGCCCAAACAGGCCCCTGCGTTGAACAAAATTCCTCTGGTGAAATGGAGCAGTGCTTACACTTACGTCAGCTCCACGCACATGCTGCTGCCGCGCGGATTAAATCTTGTTTATGACGAATGGGGCGGTGAAAAAGCATCAGGCGTTTTGTTGCATATGAAGTTCATTGATACTCTTGGAACGAAGGCTGCAGAGGAACTTTCACGTGGTGAACATTACGCTGATAGCGTTGAATACAAGGCCTATATAGAGGGTTTAAAGGATAGCCCTGATCTGTGGTGCAAGTGGAGCGAAAAGTACATAAATTGGCGACAGCTTGAGATATTAGGAATTATGTCCAAAGGAAACTGGGCATGAGCACAGTTGGCATTGTCATTCTTGTTCACACTGCGTTTGATAGGGCTGAACAGGTGATCCGCCATTGGGTTCAGGGTGGCTGCCCCGTTGTCGTTCATGTCGATTCGAACGTGCCTGACAAGACCTTTAAGGCGTTTGAGAAAAACATATCGAACCTCAAATCGGTGAGGTTTTCTAAGCGATTTCGGTGTGAATGGGGAACTTGGGGCATGGTCGCGGCCACGCAAAAGGCATCAGAGCTAATGTTGACAAGTTTTCCTGATGTGCGCCACGTCTATCTGGCGTCCGGGTCATGTCTGCCGCTGCGCCCAGTTCAAGAATTGCGCACCTATCTTGATGGCCGCCCGCGTACTGATTTCATCGAAAGCGCGACGACGGCGGACGTGCCGTGGACCGTGGGCGGCTTGGACAAAGAAAGGTTCACGCTGCGGTTTCCGTTCTCGTGGAAGAGACACCGACGTTTATTTGACAGGTATGTCACGCTGCAACGTCGGATTGGGCTCAAGCGGCGCATGCCAACCGGGTTGGTCCCGCATATGGGGTCACAGTGGTGGTGCCTGACGCGGCAAACGCTATCGGCTATTTTACAAGATCCTGATCGATTAACCTATGATAAGTATTTTAAGAATGTCTGGATTCCTGACGAAAGCTATTTTCAAACGCTTGTTCGGCTTTATTCGCAAAGCATCGAAAGCCGGTCGCTGACGCTGTCGAAATTTGACTTCCAAGGTAAACCACATATTTTCTATGATGATCATTTGCAGTTGTTACGGCGGTCCGATTGCTTTGTAGCGCGCAAAACGTGGCCGCATGCAACACGACTTTATAAGACGTTTTTGAATCCGGACCTGGCTGCATTTAAAGCCGCAGAACCGAACCCCGGTAAGATTGACCGTATTTTTGCAAAGGCTGTAGACCGGCGAACGCTTGGGCGTCCTGGACTTTATATGCAAAGCCGCTGGCCTAAGGTGGACCGTGAAAACGGCCTGACATCGTCACCCTATTCGGTTTTTGAAGGCTTTGCTGAACTGTTTGAAAACTTTGAATTTTGGCTAGCTAAGGAAACGGGTGCTCGTGTGCATGGGCATTTGTACCATCCAGACTGCGCGATGTTTGATGGGAGACAAGATCATTTCCAAGGTGCGTTGTCGAACAGTGCTGTTTTGCGGGATTATCAACCGCATATGTTCCTGACGAATCTTATCTGGAACACGCGTGGTGAACGGCAAGCTTTTCAATTTGGTCCAGATGACAACCAGAAGATTGCAACGACGTTAAATCGGGATCGTAATGCCCAAATCTCAGTAATTTCGGGTGCTTGGGCCGTACCGTTGTTTCTGTCGAACCGCAATTTTGCAGATATCCGCAAGGATGCCGCACGGATGCAGCGCATTGAAACGGCGCATTTGTTGGCTTTGCGCGCCCCTAACACAAAGGCCCGTGTGCGTATTTGGACGATGTCGGATTTCATTGATAGCCCGATGGAGGCCCTGCAAGCGGTTGTCGATGAAATGACGGGAAAATCTGTGCGCAGCCTGACAGAAGCCCCGCGCATGGTTGATTTAAAGGGATTTGGCCAGTTCTTGCAAAACCTCAAGAACCAAGGAATGCACCCCTATCTAATGGGTGAATTCCCAGTTGAAAATGCGATTCCTGCGCCGACACCTAAGACCCGTAAACCTTATTTGGTGCGAAAATAATGTCGCGATTTGATTACTTTGTAGTATTTGCTGAGATGCGGACAGGGTCCAACTTTTTAGAAGCAAATATTAATAGTTTTGACGGGCTGACCTGCCACGGAGAGGCGTTTAATCCACACTTTGTTGGCTATCCAAACGTAGATAATATCCTTGGTGTGACCCGCGATATGCGAGAATCTAATCCAATTGGTTTGATTGATACAATCAAAGGCAAGACCCAAGGTCTTGGCGGTTTTAGGTTTTTCAATGACCATGATCCACGTGCCTTGGCTGCGATTCTGCAAGATCTGCGCTGCGCTAAAATCATCCTCACCCGCAACCCTATCGACAGCTATGTCAGTTGGAAAATTGCGAAGGCAACAGGGCAGTGGAAACTGACCAACGTCAAACATGCCCGCAGCCAGCAAATTGCGTTCAACGCTGCTGAGTTTGAAAGCCATATGGCAGGTTTGCAAGCGTTTCAGGTGACGCTGTTGAATACGTTGCAGAAGACGGGGCAGACAGCCTTTTATGTGGCCTACGAGGACTTGCAAGATGTCGATGTGATGAACGGTTTGGCTGCATTTCTGGGGTCAGATTCTCGTATTGCTGCACTTGATAAAAAGTTGAAAAAGCAGAACCCAGAACCGTTGGAAACAAAGCTGCTGAATTTCGACGCCATGACAGAAACCTTGGCGCGGATGGATCGATTTAATCTGAACCGAACGCCAAATTTTGAACCGCGCAGGGGCCCAAATGTGCCGACGTTCATCGCTGCACCTCGCGCGCCTTTATTGTATTTGCCGCTCAAGTCAGGACCCGTTGAGGTCGTTTCAGAGTGGTTATCGCAATTGGATGGTGGCGCTGAGGTGCTGACGAAATTCAGCCAGAAAAGTCTACGCCAATGGAAGGCTGCATACACAGATCATCGGACTTTTACTGTACTGCGCCATCCGCTTGCGCGCGCCCACGCCGCGTTCTGTGATCGGATTCTATCGACCAGGAATGATAGTTTTCCTGAAGTTCGCGACAGTCTGATTAAGCAACACGGCATTCCAATTCCCAAGTTTGATCCGCTGCGTGATCCGGATGACGGGTATGATGTGGCGGTGCATAAGACGGCGTTCTTGGCTTTTCTTGGATTCTTGAAAAAGAACCTTGCTGGGCAGACAAGCCTACGTGTCGACCCAGCGTGGGCGTCACAGCTTTCATTGTTGCAGGGCATGTCGGATTTCACGGTGCCAGATTTAATAGTCCGTGAGGATCGGATGGGCCATGATTTGGCGATTTTGGCAGCCCATATCGGCCGTGAAACAATGCCTGGCCTGCCAGAAGTAACGGACCCACATGCTGAACGGCTTTTGGGGATTTATGACGCAGAGGTCGAAGCAGCAGGCCGGGATGCGTATCAACGTGATTACGTTGCATTTGGATTTGGAAACTGGGCCTAGGCTGCTTGCGTCGCCTGAATTTCGGTCAGGATTGCGTGCAGCGTCGCTGAATCAGAATTCGCCCGCAATTTTGCCTGCGTGTCAGGGTCGCGCATCGTGCGTGATACGAGCGCGAGTGCCTTTAGGTGATCAACACCAGCGCTTTCAGGTGCCAGCAACGCAAAGATAAGATCAACAGGCTGACGGTCAACCGCATCAAAGTCGATGGGTTTTTCGAGGCGAAGGAACATGCCACAAACGGAATCAACGTCTGCAAGGCGGGCGTGGGGCAGTGCGATGCCATGTCCCACGCCGGTTGGTCCAAGGTTTTCCCGATTGAGGAGCGCGTCAATAACTTCGCTGGTTTCGAACCCATAAGCCGACAAAGCGATGTCGCCAAGGTCGTGAAACAGGCGCTTCTTGCTCGTGCAAGCAGACAACGTTTTCACGGCTTCTGGCTTAAGGATCTTTGAAAGTTCCATTTGACTACTCTCCAATCGGTCAGATCGATCCTACAGTTTTGGATCTACCCAGCCAATATTGCCATCTTCACGCCGGTAAACGACGTTGATGCCATTATGTTTCTCGTTGCGAAAGACCAGCACCGAGGCGTTGGCCAATTCCATTTGCATCACCGCTTCGCCAGCTGACAAGGACGGAATTTTCGTCTCTGTCTCAGCGATAATCATCGCGCTGAGTGTATCTTGCTCTGCCTCACCCGACTCGTCCGTTGGGGCGAGGATATAGGACCCCGCATCAGAGAGTTCAACCGGTTGTGAGCGTTCCTTGTGGTGGTCTTTCAGCCGTCGCTTGTATCGGCGCAGCTGTTTGTCCATTTTTTCTAAGCAACCGTCAAAAGCAGCGTATATTTCAGTGGCATGTGCGTTGGCTTGTGCCGTGAGCCCCGTTGAGAGATGTACAACAGCCTCGCAGACATATTCATGCGCTGACTTCGAAAAGACTACATTTGCGTCCGTGGGACGACCCGCGTACTTTTCTAATGTGTTGCCAAGTTCGCTTTGAACGTGGGTTTGAAGTGAGCTGCCAATGTCGATTTGTTTACCACTAATCTGATACCGCATCGTTTCTCCTATATTGTCTGGTACACGCCGAAAAGTAGGCAAGATACGCCTTCAGGCGGCATTTGTGTACATGAGGAAATATGATAACACCAATTTTTTCAATAACTTATCCAAAACATCAGGCGCTGAGGCCTGACAGATGCTGGAAGAGATTAACTTGACTGTCATCCTCTACATTGGGCGCTGAAACACGCGCTTTGTCAATGATGGAGTGGTTAAGAAGTAAATCGAATCATACCACTCGAAAGCTATCACCAAGGTATACACGACGGACGTTTTCGTCTTTGACGACCTCTTCGGTTGTCCCGCTCATTAACACTTTGCCGTCGTGCAGGATATATGCGCGATCCACGATTTGCAGCGTTTCTTGCACGTTGTGATCTGTGATCAGCACGCCGATACCACGATTTTTAAGGTCTGACACAAGGAGCCGGATTTCACTGACTGCGATAGGATCAACCCCCGCGAAGGGCTCATCAAGCAGGACATATTTTGGACCTGCTGCGAGGCACCGCGCAATTTCTGTGCGCCGCCGCTCACCACCCGAAAGCGCAAGCGCGGGTGCTCGTCGAAGATGTTCGATCGAAAATTCTGATAGCAACTCTTCCAGTCTGTCGCGCCGTTTCTTTTTGTCTGGAACTGCTATTTCGAGAATCGCCTTGATGTTGTCTTCAACAGATAACCCCCGGAAGATCGACATTTCTTGTGGCAGATACCCGATACCAAGCTTTGCACGGCGGTACATAGGCAGTGTTGTTACATCGCGCCCATCGAGGATGACCTTCCCGCCTTCAGGCGTCACAAGGCCTGCGATAGAGTAAAAGCACGTCGTCTTGCCAGATCCGTTTGGCCCAAGCAGCGCCACGACCTCACCGCGCCCAAGGTCTATGCTGACATCACGAATAACAGTGCGCTTGCGATAGCTTTTACGCAAGTTGACGATCCGAAGACCGACGTCGCCGTCTTGGACTGTGAGATTAGTCATCAGTTGCCTTGTTGGAACACGGTGCGCACGCGTCCCTCCATCTGCGCATTGCCGGTTTTGACGTCGATAGTCATGCGGTCAGCGGAAAGGGCGGATGGGCCTTGGGTCAAAATAACGTCTCCGGTGAGGACAAGTTTGCCATTGATGAGGTCGTAGTTTGCGTTCTGGGCTTCGGCTGCTTCGGTGGCAGTTGCAAATGTGACGCCGCCGCTCGCTTCAAAGCTTGCGATATTGCCGGTGGCGCCGTCATAGACGACTTGTGCGCGACTTGCCCCGATCCGCAGATCACCTTGGCCAATTACGACGTTGCCTTCAAAGATTGCGGTGCCAGTCTCTTGGTCGACTGATAGGCTGTCTGCTGCGACTTCGACTGGCGCGTTGGGATTTGTAGTGATCCCGCCAAGGTCGATATTCGTTTGGGCGGCTAGTGGTGCTGCCAAAAGCAGGGCAAAAAGCGCGGTCCATTTGATCATCTGGTCTGTCCTTTCGCCACTAAGGCTGTGTCATCTCAGGTGTGTATAGCAGGCGCACGCCTTGTGTGAACACCATCTGCTGACCTGTTCCATCGCTGGATACAGAAATCCGCACCTTACCGGCAGACAATTCACCAAAAGGCGCGCGCACCGCAAGGGGGCCATCTGATACGATTTCCCCGGTGCGCAGGTTTGCACTGATGCCGACAGTTTCCATTGTATAGCCGCTTGACGTCGTGACGCGGGACAATCCGTTCAGACGGGCAGTCCTTGTCACACTGTTCAGAACGCTCATGCCAGACGTGATGTTCAGGGTTGTGCCGTCAGTTGCGTCCATGTCGAAGGAAAAATTTTCAACCAACAGGTTTTGTGGATTGGCCGCATCTGGTTTGGCGTTCTTGGCCGCAATCGCGATGACCGATCCATCGTCAGTCACGCCAGAAAATTGCGGTGCTGTGATTTGTTGTTCGCGTGCCAGTTCTTCGAGTTGGGCGAGTGGGATACCTGACGTTTCTGACGGGCTGCGCGCAAACAAAAACAGCGTGGACAGCAACGCCAATGCCAGCATGGGAAGGATGATTTTTACCCACCCCACAAGCCACGAATAAAAGTTGCCTTCAGTCGCCATCATTGGCCCCTTAGTGCGAGAAGATGTCCATTTCTGGCCACCCGACAAGGTCAAGTTTTGCACGCATTGGCAGGAAGTCAAAGCAGGCTTGCGCCATCTCTGTGCGGCCTTCACGCGCCAGAATGACGTCGAATGCGTCCTTGAGCTGGTGAAGGTACAGCACATCAGAGGCAGCGTAGGTCAGCTGTGCTGGTGTGAGGTTTTCTGCACCCCAATCGCTTTGTTGCTGGTGCTTTGAAATATCCACGCCGACCATGTCGTGCAGAAGCGTTTTCAGGCCGTGGCGATCCGTAAATGTCCGCACCAGTTTGGAAGCGATCTTTGTGCAGAATACAGGGGTGGCCAGCGTTCCAAATGCGTTTTCCATAGCGGCGATGTCAAAACGGCCAAAGTGAAACAGCTTCAAAACATTGGGGGCAGCAAGCATTTTGCACAAGTTTGGTGCCGCAGTTTGACCCTTGGCTACTTGCACAAGGTGACACTCGCCGTCGCCACCAGACATCTGAATCAGGCAAAGACGGTCGCGATGTGGGTTCAGCCCCATCGTTTCGCAATCAATTGCAACAATTGGTCCAAGGTCGAGGTCGTGAGGGATGTCGTTTTGGTAAAGGTGGTTGGCCATCTGCACTCTCCAAGTCGTTGCAGTGCAGATAGGCCTTAGAGAGGATTAGCGCAACTGAGCGCGGGGCTGGCGCGTCAAACGCTGCTAAGGTGATGACGATCTAACAGGCCAATCAGAATTTCCTTGGCGGCGATGCGGTGTTGTCGATGAATCCGTTGGGCGGTTACAGCGTCCCCAGCGCGTATAGCGTCAACAACCTGCCGGTGATCATCATTGGATTTTGTTGGCTTAGGCCGCATGTAAAGTGTCACAAGGCGGGCGCGGCGCACTTGATCTGACATCATCTCTGCAAGCATACGCAGGCGGTTATTGTCGCCAAGCCGCACCAATTCCTTGTGGAACACATCATCGGCTTCGGCCCAATCTTCGCGCTGGTCCACGACAAGGGCGGCATCCATGTCGTTAATGGCAAGGTCCAAAACCATAAGGTCTTCGTTTGTCAGACCACGTGACGCAGCATTTGCAACAGCAAGGCTTTCTAGCTCCGTGAGCACATCATAGATTTCTGCCATGTCACGGGGGGATAGTGGTGTGATCCGGACACCTTTACGCGGGCGCACTTCTAGAAGGCCTTGAGCTTCGAGGCGCAAAAGTGCTTCGCGAACGGGTGTCCTTGACATGCCCAATCGTGTTGCTAGCTCACTTTCTAAGTGATCAGAACCAGCGCTAAGCTGGCCAGAAAAAATCAATCCCCGCAATTTTTCAATCGCGATAGACGTACTTGAAAACACATTTTCTCTATTAGGCATAATTGTTTAATTTAACCTTACTCATTATCTTCGCAGAATCGTATATCGCGTTCTCGATTTGTATAACATTTAAATAATCTTCAGCCTCATTTTCAAGAGTACCGTTGCCCAAAAGCGCATTGATCGCATGTTCTTGTAAACGGAACGTACAGTCCCCGCCAAAGGTTCCTGACTTATCTGGCAATAGGATTTCTTTTTGAATAAGACTCCCAAATCTTCTGAACTGAACTGATCCATCACCAAGCAAAGTCAGGGTGCCATGGGTTCCTTCAAATAGGCCTTCGCCCATTGTGCACCGTGTGTTTGCAGCCCCGTGATCAAGATTTCGGTTGCCATCAAGCAAGCTGCGTACGCCGCCGGGATGATCAAATGTGACGAGACCGGCGTCTTCGCCCGCAATCACTTTGTTTACCTTCCGTAAATCTGCGTAGAGCGCCGTTGGGTTTCCAAACAGAAATCGAAATGTATCGACGTAATGCACGCCAGTTTCATGGATCATGAAGCGTGGCATTGTCTGGAAATAGGGTTGGCGTTCAAGATAGGCGTTTGGGCCTTGCCCGTCCCCGGGCCGCAACCTGAAGGTGGCTTGCATTGGCTCCCCAATCACCCCGTCTTGAATGGCTAATTTGATCGTACGGAACCAAGGTTGGAAACGAAAGTTTTCGTGTACGATTAGTCGAATACCATTTGCTTTTGCCAATGCCGTCATAGCGCGGGCTTCTGTAAGGGATGTGCAAAATGGTTTTTGGCAGATGATTAGCTTGAGATCAAATTTCACAGCCACTGAGATTGCATCTGCGTGCGCTGTGGGTGGCACAATAACATCGAGAATATCAGGCTGAGTCGTTTCCAGCATTTGCTGAAGATCATTGAAGGCAGGGTGGCCCGTTGCCGTGGCTTTGCCCAGATCATGATCAGCGACTCCAATCAATTGGGCGTCCTGCAGTCTGCGCCAGCCATCGTGATGAAACTGGCTAAAGAAACCAGCACCAAGACAGGCCACCCGAAATGTCATGTCACAGCCGCTTGAATGGCGGTGGCCGCGGCGTGTGTTGAAGCTACGCCGCCTAGGTCTGCTGTTAGGTTGGCTCCCGCAGTCACAGCAGCGTCAACGGCGTTTCTGATTTTTGCAGCATCAGTCATCATTTGCGCAATATCGTGCTTTGTCCCCAACCAGTCTAGCATCATCGCAGCGGATAGGATCATGGCAAACGGGTTTGCCTTGCCTTGGCCAGCGATGTCTGGCGCTGATCCGTGGCAGGGTTGGAACACTGCTTGGTTCAGTCCGATATCGGCAGATGGTGCGAGGCCAAGTCCACCCATCAGGCCAGCCCCAAGATCAGATAAAATGTCCCCAAACATATTTTCTGTGACCATAACGTCGAAATCCCACGGTTTCTGAACCATCCAAAGGGCCGTGGCATCAACATAGGCGTGGTCGGCAATCAGGTTTGGATTGCGGGCTGCTTCCTCGTTGAATATCCCTCGGAAGAAGGCGAAGGCCCGAAACACGTTGGCTTTGTCCACGCAGGTCACACGACCTGGACTGCGCCCTTGGTCTTTGCGGCTTTGCGCAAGGTTGAACGCGAACTTGAACAATTTTTCAGAGACATCGCGCGTGATCTGCAAGGTCTCTTGCGCGTATTCATCGGTTACTATGCCAGTGCCTTGGGTGTGGAACAATCCTTCCGTGCTTTCGCGGATCAGGACAAAGTCGATGGCCTTGCCTTCTGGCATCTTAAGAGGTGTGAGCCCACCCGGTGCCACACGCACAGGACGCACCCCTGCAAATAGATTAAAGGCTTTACGCAGGTCAATTTGGGGGGAAATCTCTGTGCCATCGGGGTAGCGGACATCAGGCAAGCCCATGGCCGACAACAGGATTGCATCAGCCTTTTCGGCGGTTTCAAGGGATGTGGCTGGCAGGCCTTCGCCTGTTTTTGCATAATGCGCTGCCCCGGCGGGCAGGGTCGTGAAGTGTAGGTCGTATGTATCGCTTTGATCTGCCAACGCTTTTAAGATCGTAACGGTTGGTCCCATGATTTCTGGTCCGATGCCGTCACCGTCAAACACGGCAATTTCAAACGATTTTGTCATTATAATTTCCTGTACATCGATAATATGATTTAATATTTAACGCATGCATTAATAAATGCAATAATGTAAGCGCTATAAAATGTCTTCCGGCCTACGATACTATATAGTTATCAAAAGTGGATGTGCTTAAGGGGAAAAAGGTGACAAGAACCTCACGCTTACGTCATGGTTTAAATAGTATTGTAAGGGGAAATGCCTAATGAGCTATGCTGTTTGTGTCACATTCACGATCCAGTCGGGTCAGATGGCGCTGTTTATGCCGCTGATGATTGCGAATGCGCAAACATCGCTTGCTGATGAAAAAGGCTGCCTTCAATTCGATGTCCTAACCGACCCGGCCCGACCTGATGAGGTATTTTTGTATGAGCTATACGACGACCCTGCGGCATTTCAGGTCCACCTCACCAGTCTTCATTTTCGTTCATTCGACGCTGCCACTGCTACAATGATCGCGGACAAAGCGATCAAGACATATACGCAGGTCGCCCAATGAGCATTTGGGAAGTTCATGCCGTTAAATACGCTGACCGCAACGCAAGGACTCGCGCCGAGAGCTTTATCTTTGATGACAACCACGATGCCCCGCATGCGATGGACTACTTTATGTGGGTATTGCGCAACGAGACTGAAACGATCCTAGTTGATACTGGCTACGACGGGGCAGAGGCTGCGGCCCGTGATCGCCCCATTCGCATGGACCCGGTCGCGGCATTGGCCCCATTCGGGATTAAGCCAGAGGACATCACCACCTTGATTGTTACACATCTGCATTATGATCATGCGGGCGGTTTGGATTTGTTCCCGAATGCGACACTGCATATGCAAGCTGCTGAAATGGCTTATGCGACTGGCCCGTGCATGTGCCACGACACGCTGCGAATGCCCTTCACGGCTGATCATATTTGCACGGTGGTGAAGCGACTTTATGCAGGTAAAGTCGTGTTTTATGATGGCGAGGCGCAGGTCGTGGATGGCGTGACTGTGCATTGCATAGGGGGTCATTCGCGCGGGTTGCAAGCTGTCAGGGTGCGGACTGAAGCGGGTTGGCTTGTTCTGGCATCAGACGCCGCGCATTTCTGGGAAAACCTACGTGGGCGCAAGCCGTTTCCGATTGTTGTGGACCTTCAGAATATGCTAAATGGGTTTGGGACGCTCGAACGTCTCGCCAGTCATCCTGATCTGATAATTCCCGGTCACGACCCCCTTGTCAGAACCTATTTTCCGCAAGATATTGCAGACCACATTACGCGGCTAGATCGCGGCCCAAAGAGAGACATTATACTATGAAAATTGGCGTTATTGCGGATGATTTCACAGGGGCGTCTGACATTGCGCTGACCTTGGCCGAAGGTGGTATGCGCACCGTACAGTTTGTCGGTGTGCCTGATGGGAATGTGACGGATGTGGATGCTGGTGTTGTATCGCTCAAGTCCCGCACGATCCCTGTCGCGGACGCTGTTGCGCAGTCGTTAGCTGCTTGTGACTGGTTGGTTTCGCAGGGTGCGACCCAGATTATTTTCAAAGTATGTTCGACGTTTGATAGCACTGCAAAGGGCAATATTGGTCAGGTGGCTGAAGCTTTGGCAGACCGGTTGGGTGAGACCCATGTTGTGACATGTCCCGCATTTCCTGAGAATGGGCGTAGTGTCTATCAAGGCCATTTGTTCGTGAACGATGGTTTGTTGAGTGAATGTGGAATGCAGGATCATCCGCTTACGCCCATGACAGACGCCGATCTGCGGCGTGTGTTAGCACTGCAAACAGCGTGGGACGTGACTCATGTACCGATACGCGTTGTGGCGCAGGGGCCGGTTGCTATTGCAGCACAAATTGCTGCGTTTCCCAAGTCGATGGTGATTGTGGATGCGATTGCAGATGATGATCTGAGGGCGATTGGGGCGGCTGTGAAGTCGCGCAAGCTGTTGACCGGTGGGTCTGGGATCGCGATTGGATTGCCTGCAAATTTTGGCATAACGCCAAGGGCCGTGCCTTGGGCTGGTATGACCGGGAAGGGCGTTGTCCTGTCGGGATCGTGTAGCCGTGCGACGCGTGGGCAAGTTGAGGTGTTTACCAAAACTAACCCTGCGAAGGAGTTATCCGCTGCCGATGTGATGGAGCGCGCTGGGCAGATTGATGACATTGTGGCGTGGGTCATGGCGCAGGAGGCGGCACCGTTAATCTACACCTCTGCTGATCCAGATGTCGTGCGCGCAGCCCAAGATACCTATGGAACTGACGTCATTGCTGGTGCGATTGAAGCGATGTTCGCAGACCTTGCGGCGCGTCTTGCACAAGCGGGAATTGGTCGGATGGTTGTTGCGGGTGGTGAAACGTCGGGCGCCGTTGTGTCTGGCTTGAAGGCAAGCAACCTGCGGGTTGGTCCGCGTCTTGCGGCCGGTGTGCCTGTGTTGGCTGTGGATGACAGACCGTTGGCCGTTGCGTTGAAATCTGGAAACTTTGGTGGGCCTGATTTCTTTGCGGATGCGTTGCACCGAATGCAGACTGCGTCTTAATTTGTCTGAGCGGTGTCGCGCTTGCGGCTTGCTTGCTTCTTATCAAATTAGTTACTCGGGCGATTTATTGGTAATTTATGGCCACCATATATCATGTCGGAACGACAGGCAGCGACGTTAACGACGGATCGCGTGCATCACCGTTCGCCAC
>JAPKCP010000264.1 GCA_028822885.1 Yoonia sp.
CTTTTGCATCTGGCCCTTGCGTCTAGCCCCCCTTGGTTTTAACGAAGCGCCATGGAAAATGTGCATCATGAACGCCTGCTGATCATCGACTTTGGCAGCCAAGTTACCCAGCTTATCGCCCGCCGTCTGCGCGAGTTGAATGTCTACTGCGAAATCCACCCCTATCAGAAAGTTACAGATGCGTTTTTGGCCGAATTTGGCCCAAAAGCTGTGATCCTGTCCGGCGGTCCCGATAGTGTGACCCGTGAAGGTTCGCCCCGCGCTCCTGAAAGCCTTTGGGAGATGGGTCTGCCAGTGCTCGGTATTTGTTACGGTCAGCAAACCATGATGACCCAGCTTGGCGGTAAGGTCGAAAGCGGACATGGCACGGCTGAGTTTGGTCGCGCCTTTGTGACACCTGCTGGTAAGTTGTCTTTGCTTGATGGCTGGTTCGAGGCCGATAAAGAACAAGTCTGGATGAGCCACGGCGACCATGTGTCTGAAATTGCTCCGGGTTTTGAGGTTTATGGCACGTCGCCAAATGCACCATTGGCAATCACAGCAGACGCTGCACGCAACTTTTATGCAGTTCAGTTCCATCCAGAAGTCCATCACACGCCAAACGGCGCAAAATTATACGAAAACTTTGTCCGGATCGCTGGTTTCACGGGCGATTGGACGATGGGCGCATATCGCGAACAGGCGATTGCAGCGATCCGCGAACAGGTTGGCGACAAGCAAGTGATCTGCGGATTGTCCGGCGGCGTCGATTCGTCTGTTGCTGCGGTCCTGATCCACGAAGCGATTGGTGACCAACTGACATGTGTTTTTGTAAACAACGGGTTACTGCGTCAAAACGAGGCCGATGAGGTCCTGACAATGTTCCGCGACAACTACAATATTCCGTTGATCTATGCGGATGAACAAGAGTTATTCCTTGGTGAATTGGATGGGCAATCGGACCCGGAAACCAAGCGCAAGATTATTGGCAAACTGTTCATCGACGTGTTCCAAAAGCACGCCAATACCATCGACGGTGCAGAGTTCCTTGCACAAGGTACACTTTACCCCGACGTGATTGAATCCGTTTCGTTTTCTGGTGGCCCATCCGTGACCATCAAAAGCCACCACAATGTTGGTGGTTTGCCTGAAAAGATGGGCTTAAAACTGGTAGAGCCACTGCGTGAATTGTTCAAAGATGAAGTCCGCGCATTGGGCCGTGAACTTGGCCTGCCTGCCTCATTCATTGGTCGCCATCCATTCCCTGGGCCGGGTCTTGCGATCCGGTGTCCCGGTGAGATCACCCGTGAAAAGCTGGATATCCTCCGCAAAGCCGACGCTGTCTATATCGACCAGATTCGCAAACACGGTTTGTACGATGAGATCTGGCAAGCTTTCGTTGCGATCCTGCCTGTCCGCACAGTTGGTGTCATGGGCGACGGACGGACGTATGATTTCGCTTGTGCCCTGCGCGCAGTTACCTCCGTGGATGGCATGACGGCGGATTATTATCCGTTCACACATGACTTCTTGGGTGAAACCGCAACGCGGATCATCAACGAAGTCCACGGCATTAACCGTGTCACGTATGACATAACGTCAAAGCCACCGGGTACAATTGAGTGGGAGTAATCAGCGCCTTACGCGCTGATCTTCATCCCTTGTAGGCACGTAACAGTAGGTCTGCGCCGAATTCTCCAGCGGCGCAGTCTTGTAAAGTTGCAGCCGCATGTCCGCGCTGAAACCATGCATCACGGTTCGTCAGGCCAATGGCGACTTGCGGTCCAATGCGTAGTGGTTCGCGGCCCCAGTGGGTCCCTGTGAATGGTTCTGACACGAAATACGCGGCAAGGCTTGTCGGTGGTAAACCTGCACGTGCTAACAAAAATCCTGCCAAACAATCTACCTGACTGGCAACATACCCACGCAGCACCTGCTCTTCTGATCTGCGCTGCGTAATCTCTCGTAAGGCGACATCAGCAACACCGTGTTGAACCTGCACCGCATGGCCAAGCACATGGGCCACAAGATAAGCAGCATCAGGTCGCACAGCGGCAGATGTTGTGAGAAAAATCGTGTTGAGACTGGTGCAATACGCCACGTCTTGATTAACAGAACCATCCGCACCGCATTCACCTGCTATTGTCGCAACACGCGCGAGCCTTGGCATCCGCTCAAAACTGGCCTGTGCCGCGGCCATAACCTTATCAACACTATCGGCAGTCCCTGCAGTCCCAAAGCATGCCAACACAAATACCCATTTCCACATCTTGCACCCTTTCGGTGATGGATCACGCGTTTACCCTAGGCGGGGAACCATACTAAGGTCCACGCACGGGACTCAGGAAACACACGCAATGTCGACAACGCTTCAGGCCGCCCTTTGGATGATCGGTGCAATCGTTTCATTCACGCTGATGGCCGTGGCAGGACGCGAAGTCAGTACCTCGCTTGATACCTTTGAGATTATGCTTTTCCGGAGCATGACAGGTCTCAGCATCATGATTTTGGTCATTACAGCAACGGGTGCATGGCGGCAGATTACTTTTGGGCGTTGGCGGGTCCATACGGTGCGCAACCTTGCGCACTTCACCGGGCAAAATCTGTGGTTTTATGCCATCACGGTCATTCCATTTGCACAGGTTTTTGCACTAGAATTCACAACACCAATTTGGGTGATTCTCCTCTCACCATTACTCTTGGGGGAACGAATCACACGGATTGGAATGCTCTCAGCACTTGTGGGGTTCGTCGGGGTCCTGATCGTCGCAAGACCTGACCCTACCTCGCTACACCCAGGTTTGATCGCTGCAGGCTGCAGTGCAATCGCATTTGCGCTGACCGCAATCTTGACACGCAAGCTGACCCAGACCGAAACGATTGCGACAATTCTTGTCTACCTGACAGTGACACAATTGGTCTTTGGTTTGATCTGCGCAGGCATCGATGGAGACATCGCGCTCCCCATAGGGACGGGCATCATTTGGGTCGTGGCGATAGGCTGTGCAGGGCTTTTGGCGCATTTTTGCCTCACTACAGCTTTGTCACTTGCCCCTGCAAACATCGTGATGCCAATCGACTTTGCCCGCCTCCCAACAATCGCAATCGTCGGTATGGTGCTTTACAATGAAGCCATTGATGTCTGGGTTTTCGTCGGCGCGTGCATCATCTTTGGGGCCAATTACATGAACATCACGATGCGCGATCGCGCCGCTTTGCGTTAGTGCGCAATTGCATCGCTTTTTCTTTCATACGTTTTTAACGCGGCGTTATTGATTGACGTGTTGAGAAAATGCTTACAAATCTTTCCTCGGGATACACTTTCATGACGGGGACGGAGACATGAAAAATACACTTAAGATTACAGCAGCTTTGATGCTTTCAACGACAGCGGCAACCGCTGGCGGCATTGATCGCGGCGGCAACAACTATTCAGTACTGTTTGAAGACGGCGACTATATCGCGTTGTCATTTTCATCGGTAACGCCAGACGTTTCTGGTGATTATCCAGCGGCCTTGGGCGGCGGATCAACAGACAACATGTCGGAATCCTACACCAACGCAGGTGTAGCGATGAAATATGAGGTGACTGACCAAATAGCGATTGGTCTGTTTTTGAACCAGCCTTTCGGTGCGAACGCTGACTACACTGGCGGTGCCTATACTGGTCTTGGCGCAGATTGGGAAAGCACCCAAACGGCTCTGATTCTGAAGTACCAAGCGACGTCGAATATCTCCGTTTATGGAGGCGTGCGCAGTGTTGAATCTGAAGCACAGATCGCTATTCCTGATGGCCTGATCCGTGGTGGACTTGCTGCAGCCGCTGCAGCTGGAAACGCACAAGCAGGCGCACTTGCTGGCGGAGCCCCTGCTGGAACGCTTGGCTACACCGCAAATACAGATGCTGACCGTCAAACAAGCTACGTCGTTGGTGCAGCTTATGAGCGTCCAGAAATCGCACTCCGCGTCGCGCTGACATACGAAACAGGATATACACACAAATTCGCAGCCACCGAAGCTGTACCTGCGGTCCCGACTGTGAGCGGCACAACAGATTTCGAAATTGAAATGCCACAATCCGTGACGCTTGACTTCCAATCAGGCGTTGCTGCAGACACGCTTGTTTTTGGCTCAATCCGCTGGGCGGAATGGTCCGTATGGGAGGTTCGTCCAAACGGCTACCAAGCGCTTACAAACGACCGCGTCACCGGTCTTGATAACGACGTCACAACTTTCCGTCTTGGTGTTGGCCGCAAACTGAATGACGATCTTTCAGTCTTTGCCCGCGTCACATACGAAGATGGTAACGGTGGTGTTGCGTCGCGTCTGTCCCCAACTGATGGCTCCACTGCTATTGGCCTTGGCGGATCGTACACATTTAACAGCGTCAAAATCACCGGTGGTGTTGAATACGTGATGCTGGGTGATGCAACCGACGCGACAAGTGTAGAATTTGCAGAAAACTCCGCGCTCGCCCTTGGTCTGACTGTTGGCTACCAGTTCTAAATATTTAGCTTTGATTTAGAAAAAGCCCTGCCTTGTCGGCGGGGCTTTTTTGCGTTGGTGGACGCTATCCTGACTTGCGACTTTTGAGTGATAACAG
>JAPKCP010000027.1 GCA_028822885.1 Yoonia sp.
CGCACGGGTGCGGGCATGAAAGACGGCCAACCCATACATATAACGGCTGTATGCCGCCGATGCGTGGGTCGGTGCTGCCATAGCTAATGCTGGCGCTGCGATTGCAGCACCAAACATCGCCAGAAAGCTCCGTCTTTTGAGGGTCATGACTACATCAACTCACGAATGTCAGTGAGGCGGCCAGTGATCGATGCTGCTGCTGCCATTGCTGGTGACATCAGATGCGTCCGCCCACCCCGGCCCTGACGGCCTTCAAAGTTGCGGTTGGATGTTGCTGCACAGCGTTCGCCCGGCTTCAACTGATCTGGGTTCATCGCTAGACACATGGAACAGCCCGCAAGACGCCATTCAAAACCAGCGTCGATAAAGATTTGGGCGATGCCTTCTTCCTCAGCTTGTGCGCGCACAAGACCAGAGCCGGGCACGACCATTGCACGCAAACCGTCTTTGATCTTTTTGCCCTTCAGGATTGCAGCAGCAGCCCGAAAATCTTCGATCCGCCCGTTTGTGCAAGATCCAATAAAGACCGTATCAATTTCGATTTCGGACAGTTTTTGACCCGCTTTGAGGCCCATATAGTCGATGGACCGCTGCGCTGCGCCAACTTTGCCGCCTTCAAAGCTGTCCGGGGATGGGACAACGCCCGTGATTGGCAGCACGTCTTCAGGGGAAGTTCCCCACGTGACCAATGGCGCTATGTCTTCACCTTTGAGCGTCAGGACTTTGTCGTAATGCGCCCCTTCGTCGGTAAAGAGGGTTTTCCAGTAGGCCAGTGCGGCTTCCCATTCAGCGCCTTTTGGTGCGTGTGGGCGGCCCACGCAGTAGTCATATGTTGTCTGGTCAGGGGCGATCAGGCCGGCGCGGGCGCCGCCTTCGATTGCCATATTACAGACGGTCATGCGCCCTTCCATGGACAGGGACTCAATAGCTGCGCCACAGTATTCAATAACGTAGCCAGTGCCACCGGCCGTTCCGGTTGCGCCGATCACGGCCATGGTGACGTCTTTGGCGGTCACACCCGGCATCAGTTGGCCTGTGACCTCAACCTTCATGTTTTTGGATTTCTTCTGGATCAGCGTTTGCGTCGCCAGAACATGCTCTACCTCGGACGTCCCGATACCGTGCGCGAGTGAACCAAAAGCACCGTGCGTTGCAGTGTGGCTATCGCCGCACACAACCGTCATACCCGGAAGCGTCCAACCCTGTTCAGGGCCAACGATATGCACAACACCTTGGCGCACATCAGACACTGGATAGTAGTGTAGACCGAAATCCTTGGCGTTTTTGTCAAGCGCGTCAACCTGAATGCGGCTGTCTTCGGTCATGGTCGCCGCGTTGGCGCGATCAAGCGTTGTTGGCACGTTATGATCGGGCACCGCGATGGTCTGATCAGGACGGCGCACCTTGCGGCCAGCCAAACGCAAACCTTCAAAGGCTTGCGGTGATGTCACTTCGTGGACGAGGTGACGGTCGATATACAGCAGGCAAGTGCCGTCATCAGCTTCATGGGCGACGTGGGCATCCCAGATTTTGTCGTAAAGCGTTTTGGGGGACATTGTGGTCCTCTCCCGAAATAATGGTGACGTGAAGGGCGTGCGGAAACTGGGGCTGGTCAGCCCTTAGATAGGATCGTGCAAGTCGCGCCGTGGAACCGCCAAGGCAAGCGCGCACGATCATCCATGTCGAAAATCGGTTTCATGGAGTAGTAAGTATACCGCCAAGCCCCACATCGCAAGGGTTTGTCGCGGACCTGCCCTGCCTCACCACAGGTTTTTTGGTGGCTTATCGCCAGTCTGCGAACAGTGCGACTTCACTGGTTATCATCTCTCTGGCAGAGCTGACAGGTGCACTATCCAATCCGGCCAGTCCATGATCACCGCCGCTAAGCTGCGCGCCCGTCACGCCACCTAATATCGCTGTAAGACGTGGCTGGAGTTGCGCACAGGCTTAAATGGCCAGCGATCAAGACAGAAAAGACTGTTTTGCAACAAATTCTGGCGGTTGGATGCTGCACTGGTTTACTCAACCAACGCTGCTGTGCAAATCTTATAACTGTAAGGGTAATCGTAGGACCATATGACTGAACACGCGAACATATCTGAACCCACGGATATTGGGACCGACGTCCCTATGGCGGCCGTAGAACCGCGCGATCTTGAGGTCGATCAGATTATTGACGTTGGTCAAAGCCTGTTGATGCAGGTTGAGGTACTATTTAACAGCCTATTTCGGACATGGAACCTTTACCAAATCGGCATTGCAATTGGGCTTTTTGCCCTCGCCCACGTGTTACGCGCCATCTTTGGCCCGCGTATTCGGGAATGGATGGCGAGCCGCGAAAATTGGCCAAAATGGCGTATCCGTATTCTGGTGGTCATCCACCAACGTCTGCGCCCGATCTTCTTTGTGATCATGATCTGGGCCACTGTGCTTGCAATGCGCGAATGGGCTTGGCCAAGCCGTAGTTACCTATTGAGCATTGTCGCCACCCTTGCCTTGGCTTGGCTGTTCATCGTTTTTGTCACCCGCCTGATCAAAAGCCCATTCTTGCGCAAATTCGTCCGCTATGGCGCGTGGATTTACGCGACATTAGAAATCCTTGATCTGGTGGATGAGGCTGAGACGCTGCTGGACAGCGCAGGCTTTAGTTTTGGGTCTGTCAGGCTTTCATTACTATTGTTTGTGCAAGCTATTGTGATCCTTGGCCTGCTGATCACCGTTGCCAGAACCCTGACCACGACAACGGTAAGCAGCATCAGAAAGAACGAAGACATCAGCCCATCGATGCAGGTGTTGATTGTTAAAATGACGCAAATTGGGTTCTACGGGATCGCATTTTATGCGGGCGTAAAGGCCATTGGGATTGATCTGACTGGCCTTGCCGTGCTGTCCGGTGCGATTGGTGTGGGTCTTGGTTTTGGTTTGCAAAAGGTTGTGTCGAACCTTGTGTCTGGCGTGATTATCTTGCTCGATAAATCCGTGAAACCCGGCGACGTCATCAGCCTTGGTCAAACATTTGGGTGGATCAACTCGCTTGGTGCGCGCTACGTGTCTGTGGTGACCCGCGACGGCAAAGAATACCTGATCCCGAACGAAGACCTCATCACCGGTCAAGTGGTGAACTGGTCGCATTCTAACGACTTTGTCCGCCTCGATATCAATTTTGGGACCGCGTATCACGACAACCCCCACGACGTGCGGCGCATCGCCATTGAGGCCGCAAGTAGCGTGACACGTGTTCTGTCGACCCGTCCCTCTGTGTGCCACATCGTAGGATTCGGGGACAGTTCTGTCGATTATGTCCTGCGGTTTTGGATTAGTGATCCAACCGGCGGTTTGACCAATATCCGGGGTAATGTGTATCTTGCGCTTTGGGACGCGTTTGCTGCAAATGGCATTTCGATCCCGTTCCCGCAGCGCGAAGTGAAAGTGCTTGATGGGAATCCGTTCACGCCAACACAAAACGCAACACTGGATTGATCCGGGCTTGATTTGAATTTTTGAGAACACCAACTATGTTTTAAACTGATATTTGGTTGCACTGAGAGACTAGAATGGCCAACACGCTCAAGAAATCCCTGAAAGCCGCTCTTGGTATTGGCGTGGTGGGAAGCCTCGCAACAGCAGAAGGCAGCTATCGCGGCTATGACACCCCACCTTACGAAGTGGTCCAGACTGTCGGGGACGCCGAAATTCGTGCCTATACGTCGCATCTGGTGGCTGAAGTGACCGTGCGCGGCGCACAGCGCGATGCCCTTAGCAGTGGGTTTCGTATTCTTGCCGGGTATATCTTTGGCGGGAACACCAGTGCCGCATCTGTTGCGATGACATCCCCCGTGGCCCAGCGCCCGTCTGAGAAAATTGCGATGACCTCACCAGTGGGTCAAACTGGATCGGACGATTTGTGGACCGTGACCTTTACGATGCCACCTGAATACACACGCGACACGCTACCCCTCCCAAACAATGAGGCCGTTCGGATTGTTGAGGCACCAGCCCAGCGCCAAATCGTTTTGCAATTTTCTGGGTTGGCCAAGACAGCGCTGCTCAATCAAAAATCGGCGGACTTGCGTGCGATTGCAGCATCTGCCGGATTAGCACTTGGCGAAGGGCCGTTCTACTATCTGTACGACGGTCCGATGACCCTGCCATGGAGCCGTCGTAACGAAGTGGCCTATGTCGTGGAATAGAGGTGATGCCTCTCGCGAACTCCCCGGCTGACACGCGGAGCCTTTCAAATTTTCGCCTACGCTTCAAATTGGATATGTTTGGCTTCGCCAGATTTAAGCAAGCTTAGATTTCGGCCTATAGTCGCTCTTTTCGCCGCTAGATCACGGACCTTCAACAAGACGTCCAGTCGCGTAGTGATTCGCGCCGAAGTGGATGGCAGTTTTATGCCACTTATCCGCAACACACTTGCCAGCGGCGCAATTGAGATCATTGAAGGGCTTGAAGACAGTCCGTTTTTGGCGCAATGCAGATTAGCACTGCCATTGGTTGAACAACTCAAACTTGGTTGCTATGTGAAGGACAGGCATCGCGCCGAGCCCCCAACCTTCCTTTTTGACGGCGCGCGACGGAGGACAATGTTCTGTCTTTATCCACTCTGGCTGTTGAAACAGTCGCACGCGGACCGGTCACTATGACTGGCTTCCAGACCGCTAACAGCGAAACAATTCTTGCAGTGGTCCTTCAATCACTGAACGACGACAAGGGCGAAGACATCGTGCAGATTTCTTTGCGCGGTAAATCTGAAATGGGTGACTACATGGTCATCGCTTCAGGTCGGTCGTCCCGTCAAGTATCCGCCATGTCTGAAAAGCTGGCTGATAAGATCAAATCCGAATTTGGGGTTTTGTCAAAGATCGAAGGCAAAGGCACCGGCGATTGGGTTCTGGTCGATACAGGCGACGTGATCGTCCATATTTTCCGCCCCGAAGTCCGCGAGTTTTACCAACTTGAAAAGATGTGGACCCCGGGTTCGGATCCAATTGAGGCACCAACGGCCATCGACTGATGCGTGTGCATATCTGCGCTGTAGGCCGTTTGCGAAAAGGGCCTGAGCGCGATCTTTATGACGATTACCTGACCCGGTTCGACCGAACGGGTCGGGCCCTTGCCCTTGGTCCTGCCAAGCTGATCGAGGTTGAGGACAAAAAGGGCGGCGGCATGCCTGCTGAAGCTGCTTTGCTCAACCGTGCAATTCCCGCAGGATCCCTAATTTGTACGATGGATGAACGCGGGGATGTCATGTCTTCGCCCGATTTTGCGGCCCGTCTTGGGACATGGCGCGACCAAGGCCGCGCTGATCTGACTTTTGTGATTGGTGGGGCTGATGGGATTGATCCGGACCTACGCGCACGTGCTGATGCATCCTTGAGCTTTGGTAAAATGGTATGGCCACATATGTTGGTACGCGTCATGCTCGCTGAACAATTGTACCGCGCTGCGTCGATCCTATCAAATGGTCCATATCATCGCGCCTGAAGGAGCCTCCGGCGGGGATATAGAGAGAACCAAAGACGCGCGACGTGGTTTTCCTTTTTTACTGGATCAGATAAACTGAAGCTGAATAATGTCAGGAGTTGCCAATGTCTGTCCCTAAACCTGTGGTCTTATGTATTTTGGATGGGTGGGGCTTGAGGGCCGACCGTGAAGGCAACGCCCCACTCTTGGCAAACACCCCCAACTTCGATCGGATCATGCAGGGCCCGCACGCCAAGCTAGTGACCCATGGCCCTGACGCTGGACTGCCAAGCGGTCAGATGGGCAATTCTGAGGTGGGACACACGAATATCGGTGCTGGCCGTGTTGTGGCGATGGACCTTGGCCAGATTGATCTATCGATTGAAGATGGGTCCTTTGCTGGGCAGGATGCCATAGCGCGGTTTATTGCGACCATGAAAGCGTCTGGGGGCACAGCCCATTTGATGGGTGTTGTGTCAGACGGCGGTGTGCACGGTCACGTGTCTCATATTGTTGCTGCTGCGCAGGCTTTGGTTGATGCTGGCGTGCCGACTGTATTGCACGCGATGACTGATGGTCGGGATGTGGCCCCATCATCTGCCTTGAAGTTTATGGCAGCTTTGCGGGCTGATCTGCCGGAAGCCGTCCAGATTGTAACCGTGATTGGCCGCTATTTTGCAATGGACCGCGATAACCGGTGGGACCGTGTCCAAACTGCATATGACGCAATGGTTTTGGGCCAAGCTGACGCTGCCGCTGATCCACTCACGGCCATTGAACAGGCATATGAGGCTGGCAAAACAGACGAGTTTATTCCTGCAACTGTGATTGATGGCTATGCAGGATTTGCGCCGGGCGATGGGTTGTTTTGCCTGAACTTCAGGTCGGACCGCGCCCGCGAAATCTTGGCCGCGATCGCTGATCCTGACTTTGACGGATTTCCCCGTGAGATGCCTGCGTTGGCGGCCAAACTTGGTATGGTTGAATATTCGGACAAGCATGCGGCTTGGTATGAGACTGTCTTTCCCAAGCGCGTCATCCCGAACACGTTAGGCGAATGGGTATCCAAGCACGGCAAGCGCCAGTTCCGGCTGGCTGAGACCGAGAAATATCCACATGTGACGTTCTTTTTGAACGGTGGAATCGAAGTGCCTGCGGAGGGCGAAGATCGCTTTATGCCGCAATCGCCCAAAGTTGCGACCTATGATCTCCAGCCAGAAATGTCATCTGTTGAAGTGACTGATGCCTTTGTTGGTGCCATTCGCGAAGGCTACGATCTGATTGTGACGAACTTTGCCAATCCCGACATGGTCGGCCACACGGGTGATATTGCCGCCGCTGTTGCCGCCTGTGAGGCTGTCGATCGCGGTTTGGGTCAGGTGCTTGAGGCCCTTGCTGTTGCCGGGGGTGCGATGATTGTCACTGCTGACCACGGTAATTGTGAGACGATGATTGATCCGGAAACAGGTGGTCCCCACACTGCTCACACTTTGAACCCAGTGCCCGTTGCCTTGGTTGGCGGCCCTGACGGGGCTGTGTTGCGCGATGGGCGACTTGCTGATTTAGCACCAACTATTCTAGACCTGATGTCACTGGATTTACCTGACGAGATGACCGGCAGGAGCTTGATCAACAGATGATCCGCATTGTTGCCGTTCTGCTCGCCCTTGCTGGGCCTGCCGCTGCGCAGGATACTCCTGCGCAGGCAGCCCAAGCTGCGGCAGAATTACTAACACGCGCGGGGTTGGCCTTGACCGACGCCACGGGCAGGCGCGATCGCGTGACCGCATTAACCCAAGCGGTAACAGGGTATGAGGAAGGCCTGATTGCAATGCGCGACGGGCTGCGACGGGCGGCCATCAGGCAACAGACCTTAGAGACGATGCTTGCTGCAAAAAGCGCTGAAATTGGTGAATTACTTGGGGTGCTGCAATCCATCAGTCGCGCCCCTGCCCCGCTGTTGTTACTGCATCCAAGTGGGCCGACTGGCACCGCCCGATCTGGGATGATTGTGGCTGAGGTGACACCAGCGTTGCAGGCTGAAGCTGAGGCGCTAAAAGCCCAACTGGCAGAAATTGCACTGTTACAGACGCTCCAAGAAAACGCTGAGGGAACGCTGACGCAGGGCCTGCAAGGCGCACAAAATGCCCGTGCGGCGCTAAGCCTTGCGATACAAGAACGCACCGATTTGCCCCGTCGGTTTGTTGAGGACCCAGTTCAGACCGCTTTGCTGCTTGCCAGTACCGATACGCTGGATACCTTTGCGACTGGCCTTGAAAGTACAAGCCTGCCCGGCCCGGAAAACCCAGATGCGCTGGCTGCTAAGGGGGATTTGCCGATCCCTGTGCAGGGGCAGATTTTGCGGAGGTTTAATGCTGCTGATGCCGCAGGTGTTGCTCGTCCCGGTGTGATCATTGCGACCCGCCCACGCGCGATTGTTACCAGCCCAACACCTGCGACGATCCTGTTTCGTGGACCGCTGCTAGACTATGGGAACGTCGTGATTATCGAACCAACGGCAGACGTGATGTTCATCTTTGCAGGCCTTGCAGAAGTCTACGGTGAGGTTGGTGAAATCATCCCAGCCGGTGCCCCTCTTGGCCTGCTTGGTGGTGTTTCGCAGCAAACTGACGCGGAATTGACAGAAATCACACAAACAAACAGTGGCGGACAGTCGCAGACCCTTTATCTTGAGGTCAGAGACGGGCAAGCTCCTGTCAATCCAGCGACTTGGTTCGCCATAGAATAATATGAAAACAGGAAGACGTATGAAAAAACTGATGTTTGCCGCCGTGGGTGGAAGCCTATTGGGATTGATCGCGACGACACAGATCGCCGGTCCTCTTATCGCCCAAGAGGCGCAGAGTAATGCCTCTGTCTATGAACAGCTGGACCTGTTTGGCGATATCTTTGAACGCATCCGCGCAGGATACGTCGAAGATGTTGATGAAAAGGACCTGATTGAAGCTGCGATCAACGGCATGTTGACGTCTCTTGATCCGCACTCGAGCTATCTTTCAGCCGAAGATGCTGCTGCGATGCGTGTTCAGACACGCGGTGAATTTGGTGGCCTTGGCATTGAGGTCACGCAAGAAGATGGCTTTGTCAAAGTTGTCTCCCCAATTGATGGCACCCCTGCGGATGCTGCGGGTATCCAGTCAGGTGACTTTATCACTGCTGTTGATGGCGAATCTGTTTTGGGTCTTAACCTTGGTGACGCTGTTGAAATGATGCGCGGCCCTGTGGGGTCTGAGATTATCATCACCGTCGTGCGCGAAGGCGAGATTGAGCCGTTTGAAGTATCCATCATTCGTGACACGATTAAGCTGACTGCGGTACGGCACCGGACCGAAGGCAATGCCATTGTCCTGCGCGTCACAACGTTTAACGATCAGACCTTTCCGAACCTACAAGAAGGTTTGAAGGAGCAAGTCGAAGAGGCCGGTGGTTTCGACAACGTTGATGGTATCATTCTGGACTTGCGCAACAATCCTGGCGGTCTGCTCAACCAAGCAATTTATGTGTCCAATGCATTTCTTGAGGCCGGTGAGATCGTGTCGACACGTGGGCGCGATCCGGCAGATGGGGATCGCTATAACGCGCAACCCGGGGATTTGGCCGAGGGCAAACCGATTGTTGTGTTGATCAACGGCGGCTCTGCTTCTGCGTCGGAAATCGTTGCGGGCGCATTGCAAGATCATCGCCGCGCAATTGTGGTTGGAACAAAGTCTTTTGGTAAAGGGTCAGTTCAAACGGTCGTTCCGCTGCAGGGTGAAGGTGCGATGCGCCTGACGACAGCCCGCTATTACACGCCGTCTGGCCGGTCGATCCAAGCGCTTGGCATTTCACCGGACATCATTGTGGTACAACCACGGCCAAAACCAGTTGATCCTGATGCGGAAGAAGAAGAACCACGGCAGTTCCGGTCAGAGGCAGATCTGCGCGGATCGCTCGACAATGACAGCCTGACCCCTGATGAAATTGAGCAGATTGAAACTGACCGTGCGCGTGCAGAGGCGGCTGCACAGCTACGCGAAGATGATTACCAGTTGGCGTATGCGATTGATATTCTCAAGGGCCTCAATGCTTTGGGTCCAGTCGCTGACTAACTTTCCTTAATCTCGATGAAAGGGGCGTGGTGCAAGCTACGCCCCTTTTTTATTGCATAGACGTGTTGACCACCTAAACATGAGAAAGGCCCCACCAAATTGGTAGAGCCCATGCATGTTTTGTGTTGGTGTGGTTACGCTTTCGCACGCTCACCTTTGGGATCGTAAAATGGTTTGAGCTGGGCTTCTGCGACCACCTTTGTTCCCATAATGTCAATCTCGTATCGACTGTCCAACATATCCGCGACCTTTTCACCGGGCTCAGTACAGGGGACGTAGCCCATGCCAATTGCTGCGCCAACGTGATGCCCGTAACCACCTGATGACAAATAACCACACACTTTGCCGTCTCGCAGGATCGGTTCGTTATGGTAAAGTAATGGCTCTGCATCAGTGAGCTTGAACTGCACCAGACGCTGGGTCAAACCCGTTTCACGCTTGCGTAAGACAGCATCGCGCCCAATGAAATCAGGTTTGTCGGTCTTCACCGCAAAACCAAGTCCGGCCTCAAGCACATGATCTTCTGATGTGATATCATGGCCAAAGTGGCGGAAGCCTTTTTCCATCCGGCAGGTGTCCATCATATGCATTCCACACAGACGCATGCCGAAATCAAAGCCCGCAGCCGCTATCGTTTCAAACACATGACCACATTGGTCAGACGGCACGTAAATTTCCCAGCCCAATTCGCCCACATAAGTCACGCGGTGGATCCGTGCAGTCCCCATGCCGATCTCAATCTCTTGAGCCGTACCAAACGGGTTATTTTCATTCGAGAAATCGTTGGGGGAAACGGTTTGCAACAATTCACGTGACCTTGGTCCCATAATTGCAAGGATACCCTCACCTGCCGTCACATCGGTGATCACAACGTTGAAATTGCCTTTGTTGCGGCGCAACCATGTCTGATCCGCAAGGCGCGTGGCCGCCGGTGTCACAACAAGGAAACATGCGTCTTCGATCCGGGTCACGGTCACATCCGCCTCGATCCCCGCTTTGGAATTGAGGAATTGCGTGTAGACAATTTTACCAACGGGCACGTCGTAATTTCCGCCGCCAACGTAGTTCATGAAGGCCATCGCGTCCGGCCCTTCGACGCGGATTTTACCGAAAGAAGACATATCGTACATGCCAACATTTTGGCGCACCGCCATGTGCTCTTCGCGGACGTTGTCAAAGAAGTTTTGGCGCGACCAGCTGTATTCATATTCCGCTTTTTGGGCTTCGCGTGCAAACCAATTGGCGCGTTCCCATCCAGCCAGTTCGCCCATAACTGCGCCACGTTCTAGCAGGTGTTCGTGGAATGGTGTGCGGCGAATGCCACGCGCTGTTGCCTTTTGGCGGAACGGAAAATGATCGGCGTACAGCAGGCCAAGCGTCTCCTTCGACCTCTCGAACAGGTATGTTTTGTTGCCTTGGAATGGCTGCATCCGCGCAATGTCTACATCGCCCAGATCGAACGGCTTTTCGCCTGCGTCCATCCATTGTGCCAGTGCCATACCTGCGCCACCCGCGGACTGAATTCCGATTGAGTTAAAGCCAGCTGCGACCCAGACGTTGTCCATTTCTGGGGTTAAACCAAGGTGGTAGGCATCGTCCGGCGTAAAAGATTCCGGGCCGTTAAAGAACGTATGAATACCCGCCTCTGCAAGCATAGGCATGCGATCTACCGCTTTTTCGAGGATCGGTTCAAAGTGGTCGAAGTCCTCAGGCAGTTGGTCGAATTCAAAATCCTTTGGGATGCCATCCATCGCCCAAGGTTTTGCGTTTGGTTCAAACGCGCCAAGCAGCATTTTGCCCGCGTCTTCTTTGTAGTACGCGCATTCATCAGGCACCCTTAGAACCGGCATCTGCGTGAGGTTTGGGATGGCTTCGGTCACGATATAGAAGTGTTCGCAGGCATGTAACGGCACGTTAGTGCCAAGCATTTTGCCAACCGCATGGCCCCACATCCCACCACAGTTCACGACCATGTCACACGCGATGTGACCCGTTTCTTCGCCCTGCTCCCAATCGACACCCGTGATCCGTCGACCATCTTTTTTGACGCCAGTTACAAGCGTCTTCTCGATCACTTGCGCCCCGTTTTGACGCGCCCCTTTGGCAAGCGCGAGCGCGATATTTCCCGGATCGCCTTGCCCATCTAGCGGCAGGTAAACACCCGCAGTTACGCCGTCGATGTTCAAATGCTCGTAGCGGTTTTTCACCTCAGTTGGGCTGATTTCCTCGACATCGACACCAAAGGCGCGAGCCATGCCAGCTTGGCGATAAATCTCTTCTTTGCGATCTTCGGTGAGCGCCACTGTGATTGAGCCACAGCGTTTAAAACCAGTCGCGACGCCCGTTTCGGCTTCAAGATTGCCGTAAAGCTCCTGAGAATACTTCGCGAGCTTTGTCATGTTTGCCGTCGCGCGCAATTGCGCAATCAGGCCAGCGGCATGCCAAGTTGTCCCACTTGTCAGTTGCTTACGTTCAAGCAACACCACGTCTTTCCAACCAAGTTTCGCGAGATGATACGCGACAGAACAACCGATAACGCCCCCGCCAATAATGACAACGCGGGCTTTGTTGGGAGGGATGGACATGGCGACAGGATCCTTGCGCAAATGTGTGATGAGCAACGTTGCCACGAGCGCGGACATACGACCTGTCAAAATGCGTCACAGATGGCGCAAAACCTACTTTGTGCGCCCTTTGCGACGGGCCGCATTTGGGGTCATATCAAAGGTCTTTTTGTAGATTGCGAAAAATCCTGATGGAAAGCCGCACGCGAGGCCGATTTCATTGATCGACATATCAGTGTTGAGCAGGAGGTTGTTCGCCTTTCCCAGACGCAATTCCCGATAATATCCATTTGGTGTCGTGCGCAAAACCGAGTGGAACTTACGTTCAAGCGACCGTTTAGACACGCCAGTTTGGATCGCAATTTCGGCGATTGCTATCGGGAACTCAATATTCTCTTGCATCAGGCTCACACAGGTATCGAGGTCTGCATCACCGGTCGCCAAGGCCGCACGCCCTGCGAATGGCTGTAATGTATTATAGTGTCGGATGCGTTCGTGCAGCAAAATATCGGCCACCGTCATCATGGTTGCCGATGACAGATGGTGCGCCGCAATCGACAACGTCACATCAACGGTTGCACCCATCCCGGCGCAGGTCACGATTGAGCCAGCATCAACGGCCAGAGCAGATTTTGTATCAAATAGACCCAACCGTTCAAGCAGCACCGCCCGATTTTCCCAATGGGTTGTATGCTTTGCGCCATCCTCTCGTTTGTCAGAGATATAGCGACTAGCCGCTTCGGCAAGGAGGATCACACGGGCGTCGCGTGTCGTGTAGCTGGACAGAACTGGCCCTAGTGACAGCGCAGGGTGGTCCGCGTCCGCATTCCCAAGCACAAACGCGTAGGCAGCCACAGATCGTTGGCTCACTGGTGCGGTTTCAACCGTCGCATCGGAGCTGCTGCGCACTGGTCCACTCGCGACTGACAGGTAGGTCCATTGGAACACCTCGCGATTGCTGATCCGATTGGCAAGCCGCAGAACATCAACGACCCCGGCCAATTCGGTCAACACAAAGCCATCAGCCACAATCACATCACATAGGACAGGCTGTAAATCCAAAGGCGATGTGAGTTTGACCATGTTAGACGATCCTGTGACCCGCAGCGCGCAAGGCACTGGCAATCGCTTTGATGTGGGCAGGTCCAACTTCACAACAGCCGCCAACAATTGTCGCACCTTGTGTGACCCAATGCATGACGTGAGCAGCATAAGCATCCGGTCCCATGTCACGGCGTTCTTGTAGCGCAGCAACCGTAGGGCTGTCTTGCAAAAAAGCCTTTGTAATCATGGTAAACGCATTGGCATATCCACCAAAAGGTAGGCCCGTCTGCGCAAGAATCGGCATTGCAGTATCAAGCGCCTCTGGTGAGGAACAATTCGCGAGCAGAGCTTGTGCGCTCCCACAAACGGCTAGGGCATCTGCTAACGGCTCACCTGATCGCAGCTTTGTGCCGTCTTCGTCATCAACCGTGAATGCCATCCAAACTGGCTTTCCTGCCGCCTTTGCCCCAGCAAGCGCAGATTTCGCTTGGCTAACAGACGCCACTGTTTCGCAAATCAATAGATCAACAGCGGGGGCAAGTAAGGTGGCCACTTCTGCGTAAAGTGGGGTTGCAGTAGCCTCATCAGGGTGAATGTCAGGCCGATATGACGCGATAAGAGGGCCAATTGATCCTGCAATCTGTGTGCCAGCGCGTTTCGCATCATGAGCTTCTTTCAGGGCCAACGCCTGCAAACTTTCAAACGCATCCCCAATACCCGCCGCGGTAAGCCGGTCGCGGTGAATGGCGTAAGTATTTGTCGTCGCGATTGTCGCACCAGCGTCAAAGTAATCGCGGTGCACCTCAGCGACTAATCCGGGATGATCCATCATCACTTGTGTGGACCAGAGGGGTGTTGACTTGTCGCCTGCGCGATGGACCAATTCTTGGCCCATGCCGCCGTCAAGAAGTGTGATGTCAGTCATGTCGTGTGTGCTTTCATGTCCAAAGGGGCAGCGTAGACTGCCCCCTTAGTTTGCTTATGATCCTTTGACCATATCATGCACGAATCCGGCTGTTCTCAGGGTCCCAAAGCGGGACGTCTGCCTGCACTGTCGCGGTATGGCGTGCGCCGTAAATTTCAACTTCGACCTGCGTGCCCGGCACGTTCAAATCAGTACGCAACATGCCAAGGGCGATGGCTTTGTTCACCCGAAAGCCAAAGTCGCCAGATGTTGTTTCGCCTACGACGTCATCACCGTGCCAAATCGGCGACATATAAGGTGCGTCGGCGGTGGTAGGCCCATCAAAGGTCAGGGTGCAGAACATCTTTTTGCTGCCTTCCTGCTTTTCAACCAAAAGTGCTGCCTTGCCCGGGAAATCTTGTGGTTTGTCAAAGCGCACAAAGCGTTCTAACCCACCTTCAAGCAAACTATAGTCCGTCGAGAGATCACCCTTCCAAGCCCGATAGCCCTTTTCGATCCGTAAAGCATTGAGCGCAAACATCCCAAACGGCGTAGCCCCTGCCCCAAGGACCGCATCATACAACGCAGGCATATCCGCGTTGGCAGCGTGGATTTCCCAACCCAATTCCCCTGCAAAGCTGACACGAGCCAAGGCACATTCCGTACCCGCTACGTTTGCTGCTTGATGGGAAAGCCAGCCAAGCGACAGATCGGCCTGCGTACCAAGCGCCTCGAACAAAGCCCGCGATTTTGGGCCTGTGACGATCAACGTGGAATATTCGGTGGTGTGATCGGTCAGGCTCAGGCCCTCAGGCAGGTCGCGCGCCAACACCTCAAAATCATGCCACTGCGCCGATGCTGCCGTGATGAGCGTAAAGGCATCATCCGCGTGGCGCATCACCGACATCTCGGTCAAGATCCGACCACGATCGTCCGCAAAATAAGCGAGGTTCATGCGGCCAACTTTTGGCAAACCACCAGCGATCCGGCCCCGCAAGAATTCTGCGGCCCCATCACCGGATAGATTAAACCGAGAGAACCCAGGCAGATCAAGCACACCAACGCCGTCACGCACGGCCTCACATTCTGCCTTTACGCGCGGCGTCCATGGGCCATCCCGGTTCCAAGTCTCTGTAGCTTCAAGCGAGGTATCATCGCCGTCTTGCGCAAACCAGTTCGCACGTTCCCATCCGTTATAGACTCCCATCTGCGCACCCAAAGCACGGACTTTGGCATCAACAGGTGACAGCTTTTGATCGCGCCCCGCTGGCCATTCTTTGTGCGGGAAATGCATCCCGTATTCGTGGCCATAAATCTCTTCGGCCTTTGCCAAGCAGTATTCTTGATTTGTGTAATCGGTGTAGCGGCGTGGATCGACGGCCCACATGTCCCATTCGGTTGCACCGTCAACAATCCATTCTGCCGCGACTTTACCAGCCCCACCACCTTGGGTGATGCCAAAGGTAAAGACGCAAGCTTCATACGCGTTTTTGACGCCGGGCATTGGGCCAACAAGCGGCAAACCGTCAGGCGCATAGGGGATCGGGCCGTTAATCACGCGCCCAACACCAGCCGTGCCAAGAAGCGGGACACGCGCCATCGCGTCTTCAATGTACCATTCCAACCGTTCCAGATCATCGGGGTAAAGTTGGAAGCTAAAGTCATCGGGCATCGGATCATCAGGCGTAACCCAATGCGCCTTACAATTGCGTTCATAGGGTCCAAGGTTCAGACCGTTTTTGTCCTGACGCAGGTAATAAGAACTATCCACATCGCGCAAAAGCGGCACTTTGCGCCCGTTTGTGTTAGTCCAGTCTTTGAGTTCGGGGATTTCTTCAGTCAGGAAATACTGGTGAGACATGGTCACCATCGGGACCGTGCGACCACCGTAAGGTTTGAACCATTCACCAACACGTTGGGCATAATACCCAGACGCATTGACGACTTTTTCGCAGTCGATATCGCCCTTTTCAGTGTGAACAGTCCACGTTCCATTCGGGTGCTGCGTCACGCCCGTTGCGCCACAAAATCGTTCAATCTTAGCGCCCATCTGGCGGGCACCCTTGGCAAGCGCTTGGGTCAATTGGGCGGGATCAATGTCACCATCATCTGGGTCATAAAGACCCCCGACAAGATCGTGGGTTTCTAGGAACGGATAGGCCTCTTGCATCTGCGCATTGGTCATCATTTCAAGGTTCAGACCTTGATAATTGGCCATGCCCTTGGCGCGTTCAAATTCCTGCATCCGCTCTTTGGAGTGGGCCAAACGGAGCGATCCAGTGACGTGGTAATTCATTGGATAATCGACTTCGTCCGCGAGACGTTGGTAGAGGTCCAAGGAATATCGCTGCATGTTCATCACAGCCCAGCTGGTGCTGAAGGACGGACAGTTTCCGGCGGCGTGCCACGTTGAACCCGCTGTTAGTTCGTTCTTTTCGAGCAACACACAATCAGTCCAGCCCTTTTTGGCCAAATGGTAGAGCGTCGATGCGCCAACGACACCGCCGCCAATAATGACGACACGGGCCGTTGTTGGAAAATCAGACATGGTTGCTCCCTTAGTATTTTTGAATGTGAGGCGCGTCGCCCACGATGTCGTAATAGTCGCCCTTATCGGCAACAAAGAGATGTTTGCCGGGCTTAAGACCTGTGGGGCTATCAATACAGCCTGCTGCGATCCCAAGATCATCTTTACCTTTGAACCTGTAAAACAGCGTGCTGCCGCAGGTTCCACAGAACCCGCGTTCGGCCCAATCAGATGAGTTGTACCACTTTAGGCTTTGGTCAGCGGTGAAGGTCACAGCGCTAAAGGGGGCGTGCGTTGCCGCCCAGTGATGACCCGCGAGGCGGCGGCATTGGGAGCAGTGGCAAAACGTAACCTCATCCCGGACCTCTGGAATCACAAACGAAACGGCACCACATTCACAACGTCCTGTTACCATTTCCGCAGCTCCTTAATAAATCGGCGGGGCGATGACCCAGATGACAACGCAGGGCACATCATGGGGGTTCGCCCAGCGATAAGCATGACCCCGGATACGAAAGCTGTCCCC
>JAPKCP010000265.1 GCA_028822885.1 Yoonia sp.
GCTGACCGCTTGAACCCACCGCGATATTCTTTGCGTATTCGACCAATTACTTGATCGACACCGATCACAGGCCGTCATTTATAAGCTAGGTTGTTGGTGCTTTTGATACATAGGCCGTTAGTATCCTCGCCGGAGACTGCTCACGATGTTTACGCGCGCATCTCTCACGTTCAGCCAAACCAAATATATCGTGCCTGCATTTTGCAGGCCCATTTGGATCAAGCCATGCTCAGTACGGCATTGGATGAGCGCGGTTCAGTTGATCAATTTCACTTATCAGCACATCCGAAAGCGAAAGCTCTGCCCCCGTCAACAAATGCTCTAATTGTTTAGACGTTGTCGCACCAAAGATCGCCGACACAGGGAACGGTCGTGTTCCTTGCCATGCCAACGCCATATGTAACGGATCAATTCCGTGTTTTGCAGCAAGATCGAGGTAAACTTGCGTCACAGGTAGCGTCCGCTCTGTCATGCGCCCGCCCAAATTCGGACTCACCGACAATCGACTGGCATCGGGGATCGCACCGCCTTGATATTTGCCAGACAACAGGCCGCAAGCAAGGGGTGAAAACGACAGCAATGTGATATCTTCATTCACAGCCATTTCAGCCATGTCAGTATCATAAAGCCTGCACAGCAAAGAATATTCATTCTGTACAGTCGCCATACGTGGAAGATTGTTTTCTTCAGCAATCCGCGTCCACTGCGTCATACCCCACGCGGATTCGTTCGACATACCAATCGCCCGGATTTTGCCAGCTTTGACCATGTCATCAAGTGCTGTCAGAACATCTAGCATGTGGTCCATCGTCTGCGCTCGGTTTTGCGTTGACGGGTCAAATGTCCAGTTTTGGCGGAACATATACGACCCGCGCATCGGCCAATGCAGCTGGTAAAGATCAATAACATCGGTCTGCAAACGCTTGAGCGATGCATCAACCGCCTCACGAATGACATCCCCATCATAGCCGCGCCCATCGCGCACCCAGCCGGGGTTATCACCTGAAACCTTGGTCGCCACCACGATCTCGTCTCGTCGCCCGCTTGCCTTGATCCAGTTCCCAATCACTTCTTCTGACAGCCCTACAGTCTCAGCGCTGATCGGATTGACTGGATACATTTCAGCAGAGTCTAGGAAATTGATACCCGCATCCAATGCCATATCGATTTGGCGATGTGCATCATCCTGTGGTGTTTGATTGCCAAATGTCATCGTGCCAAGGCACCAATCGCTGACGGTCAGGTCGGTCCGGCCAAGGGTCTGTGTTTTCATAGTTGATAGATTCCGATCTCAATGGGTCAAAAGGCGCCTAAATATGCTTAGAACTTGTACAAAACCGACAACCGCGATGTTGTAACATTGGTCCCAAAGTCAGCCCCTAAAAAATCGCGGATCACTTCAAGCCGTCCATCGAGATTGGATGTGATCGGCATTTGACCACCAAGACCGTAGGCCTCTCCATCAAAAACGCGATTGTCACGTTCGTATTGAACTGTGCCAGCGCTCGCGATCCCAGTGAAGAACCCGAAATCATATGTTAGCAAGCCACGTACCCGCGTTGTGTCGCGGCCATCGCCATCACCTAGCTGTTGGCCAACGTCGCCTTCGACACCGATCCCAACCGGACCAACATCAAAAATGACACCGGCGACAAACGACCCGAACGTCTCGCTGTCGCCCGCGTGTGGAAACCCGTAATCAACGCCTGCCCCAACATAAAGCTCTTGGGCGACGACAGGGGCAGCAAAGGTCATGGCAAGTGCAGTGAATACGGCGCGAATGTTCATCAGATGTCTCCAGAAATGTGCGTTGGACATATATAATCGCGACCAATCACAAATGGAAAGCACCAGTGAGCCGTCCACCCCATCTGGCATCTGGCATCTGCCCGCCTGCCCGGTTAGAAAGCACACAATACCGCAAAGGACACGCAGCATGGCCCGCCATTTGATCACATCAGCTATCCCGTACATCAACGGGATAAAGCACCTCGGTAATCTTGTGGGCAGTCAGTTGCCCGCCGATTTGTTTGCCCGCTACTTGCGCAGTCGTGGCCATGAAGTATTGTTTTTATGCGCCACCGATGAACACGGCACCCCAGCTGAACTTGCCGCCGCGAAGGCTGGAAAACCTGTCGCCGACTATTGCGCTGAGATGCACGATGTTCAGGCTGAGATCGCCAAAGGGTTTCGGCTGTCGTTTGATCACTTTGGCCGATCATCATCGCAGCAGAACCATGCCCTGACCCAAGCCTTTGCAGGTCGTTTGGCCGAAATGAATTTGATCCGCGAAGTGACCGAAGACCAAGTCTATTCACTCACTGACGGGCGTTTCTTGCCGGATCGCTACATTGAGGGCACCTGCCCCAATTGCGGATTCGACAGCGCACGCGGCGATCAATGTGACAATTGCACAAAGCAGCTTGATCCGACCGATTTGATTAACGCCCACTCGACGATTTCAGGCGCGACTGATCTTGAAGTGCGCACGACCAAACACCTTTATCTGCGCCAATCAGAACTAAAAGATACCTTAGCCGACTGGATCGAAAGCAAAAAAGACTGGCCAATCCTGACGACGTCAATTGCGAAAAAGTGGCTGACCGATGGGGACGGCTTGCGCGATCGTGGTATCACTCGCGATTTGGACTGGGGTATTCCAGTCAAAAACGGAGCTGAAAACTGGCCCGGAATGGAGGGCAAAGTTTTCTACGTTTGGTTTGACGCGCCCATCGAATACATCGCCTGCGCCCAAGAATGGGTCGATGCGGGCAAAGGCACCGATTGGGAAAGCTGGTGGCGGACCGACAAAGGTGCTGACAACGTGACCTACACCCAGTTCATGGGTAAGGATAACGTGCCGTTCCATACACTGTCTTTCCCGGCCACAATCATGGGCGTCGATCAAGATTGGAAGCTGGTCGATTATATCAAATCGTTCAACTACTTGAACTATGATGGCGGTCAGTTCTCAACCTCGCGTGGGCGCGGTATATTCATGGATCAAGCACTTGAATTGCTGCCTTCAGATTACTGGCGCTGGTGGCTTTTGTCGCATGCACCTGAATCCTCGGATGCAGAATTCACGTGGGAGCAGTTCCAAGCGGACGCGAACAAAGACCTTTCCGATGTGCTTGGTAACTTTGTCAGCCGGATCACAAAATTCTGCCGTTCTAAGTTTTCCGAAGCTGTGCCAGAGGGCGTCGCAATGGGCGCGGCTGAGGATCAGCTGATCGCTGATCTGACGACCCGGTTGAAGGCCTATGAAGGGTACATGGATGCCACTGAGGTGCGCAAAGCTGCTGCAGAATTGCGCGGGATTTGGGTCCTTGGGAACGAGTATTTGCAGGCAAACGCACCGTGGACAGCGTTTAAAACTGATCCTGAGACAGCTGCGATGCAAGTTCGCGTGGGTCTAAACCTGATCCGGCTTTATGCGGTTCTGTCCGAACCCTTTATTCCTGACGCGAGTGCCGCAATGTTGGCCGCAATGAAGACTGAAGATGCATCTTGGCCAACCGACATTGCTGCTGCTTTGAATGTGTTGCCAGCCGGTCATGTTTTCGACGTACCAGACAATCTGTTTCGCAAAATTACCGATGACGAGCGGGAAGAATGGGCAGAGCGGTTCGCAGGGACACGCGATTAGGGGGAAACCTCGGGAAATCCTGACCTTGGCAGCCAACCCTAACCTGTTATGGTTTTCTTAATTTTACTGAGTTGGGGAAGCAGATTTATGTTAAAAATAGTCTCGACAGCCGTGGGAGTTGCGCTGATGGCAACGTCCGCATTCGCCGCACAATGCGGAAATGACGCAAGCGGTTTTGCTGGATGGAAGCAAGCGTTTGCGGCAGAAGCAGCGGCCAACGGTGTTGGCCAACGTGGCCTCCAAGCCCTTGCGAATGCGTCATATTCGACGTCGACAATTTCAGCAGATCGCAACCAACGCGGTGTGAGATACGCACTTGATGACTTTATCCGTATCCGGTTGGGATCCTTGGATAGCTTTGCGGGTCAAGCGCGCCGAGTCAAAGCGCAGAACGCATCTTTTTATGCGTCCCTTGAACAGATTTATGGCGTCCCTTCCGGGATTTTACTCGCGATTCACGGGATGGAGACCGGCTTTGGGCGCAACCTAGGGAACACGCCTGTCGTCGATTCGATCACAACAATTGCTTATGATTGCCGTCGATCCGCATTTTTCACGCCTCACGCTATCGCTGCGTTAAAGCTCGTGGATCAGGGTGGTTTAGCCCCGGGTCAACGCGGTGCGGCACACGGCGAAATGGGACATACCCAGTTTTTGCCCGGCAACGCGCTAACCTACGGCGTTGACGCTGATCGCAACGGGCAGGTTGATTTGTATTCGGTTTCAGACGCTTTGGCATCAACTGCGAATTTCCTACGACAAAAAGGATGGCAGCCGGGTCAGCCCTATCAGGAAGGAACGCAAAACTTCCGCGTGCTGAATGAGTGGAACGCAGCAACCGTTTATCAAAAAGCTATCGCTCTTTCCGCAGTTCGCATCGACGGATAGCGTTCATATTGCCAATGCAA
>JAPKCP010000266.1 GCA_028822885.1 Yoonia sp.
TCAAGGCGATCTTTGGATACAAACGGCCGATCTCATTAATGAGGATATCTATATCGCTTAATCGTGTGCGATGATTTGAAATGGCGCAGCGCAATGCGTAAGTCGATCCGACGCGGGTATCCGACAGCGCAGCTATGCCGTCTTCCTGAAGACGGAGCATGACCTCACGGTTCAAATCCTCAATATCTGTATCTGAAAGGTCTGGGGGCCGGATGCGAAAGCAAACGATGTCTAAAACAGGCTCCGCCAACAGTTCCAAATCTGGCGCCGCACGAATTCGATCTGCTAAGAACTCTGCTTGGTTGATGTTCTGATCAATAAGGCGGCCAAATTTCTCAACACCATGCTCCTTCAGGCTCATCCAGACCTTCAGTGCACGAAACCCACGTGATGTCTGAATGCCAAAATCGTGGAGCCAATCGGCAGCGGCGACGCCGCGCAGTTCCTTTTCAAGATACGCTTGGCTGAGCGCAAAAGTATCGATGTGTTGCGCCTTGTCCTTTACCAGACAACAGCCAACTTCGAACGGGGCATGCAGCCATTTGTGGGGGTCAAGAGCGACTGAGTCAGCTCGGTCTAATCCAGCAAGCTTGCTTCCGTTTTTTGGCGCAATTGCTGCAAGTGCGCCGATACAACCATCAACATGGAGCCAAAGACCCTCGTCTTGCGCCACATCTGCAAGGGCAGGCAAATCGTCGATGGCCCCGGTGTTTATTGTTCCAGCAGTTGCGATGATTGCAACTGGCTGAATTCCGTTAGCGCGATCCACGGCGATACGCTGGCGCAGCGCGGTGATGTCCAGCGTATAATCTGCCTTGGATGGTAGTCGTCGTAACGACGCACGGCCTAGGCCAAGCACCTCCATCGCGGTCAGATGACAGCCATGAACCTGATCAGACGCATAAAAAGCCAACTTTGCATCACCGAGGCCATGCTCCCTAATTTTCTGCTGCCCGAGTGCTTCATTCCGCGCAACGGTAAGACCTATGAGATTGGCGACAGAGCCGCCGCTGGTCAGGGTGCCGCTCGCTTGCGCTGGAAAGCCGGTCATGGTCTTAAGCCAATCCACCACTTGCCGATCCATCAGGGCCGCCGCATGGTTTCCTCCGCCTAAATTTGACCCCAGAATAGCGGCCAAAAAGTCACCCATCGCACCGGTAAAATTGCTGGATCCCATATACCACATCCAAAACCTTGGATGGATGTTGCCCATGGGATAGGGTAGCAAGTTAGTCTTGATTTCGTCAAAGACTTCATCGAGCGGCTGCCCCTCCAATGGGAGTGTTTCCTTGTAAGCAGCGCGCACTGGTTCGGGCATATCTTTCCAAACAGGTGCATCGCGTATTTCAGAAAGACGGGCGATTGAGTCGTCGATCATGCGATGCGCAGTGGTGCGCATCGCCTCCCAATCGTCGGGGTCTAGGGTTTCTTCTTTCAACGCTCTGATCCTTATGCCATCTGCGAACACGGGGTGGACATCGAAATCTTGCGTTCTTCTGGCGTCATTTCTGCCTCTATGCTTTCAAACATCGGTGTTGAAAGATAACGTTCCGCCGTGTCAGGCAACATCGCAAGGATCACTGCGCCAGGTGGCGCTTTGACGGCGACTTGCATCGCAGCCAAAACGGTGCCGCCGCCAGAAATCCCTGTCAGAATGCCCTCTTTTTCAGCGAGTTGCAGTGCCATAGCAATTGCTTCGGGACCAGTAACAGGCATCAATTCGTCAAACAATTTGTTGTCTAACGCCTCTTGTAAAACAGCTGGGATAAAATCCGGCGACCAGCCCTGAAACGGATGTGGCGCCCAGGCAGGGTGACCGGATACTGGACTGCCATCTGGGTTACGATCCTGTACAATACCGCTTTCAATCAGGCCTGCGTTTCCCGGTTCCGATAGGATAATCTGGGTGCTTGGGGACTCTCGGCGCAAAACACGGGCAACGCCCGTCAGAGTGCCCCCAGTCCCAAAGCCCGTAACGAAATGGGTGAGATTCTTGTGCGCAAAATCTGCAATAATTTCAGGCCCTGTTGTCTCCTCGTGGACCTTTGCATTTGCCTCGCTTTCGAACTGGCGCGCCAGAAACCAGCCGTTTTCTTGTGCTAATTCGACCGCCTTATTATACATGCCCATTGCCTTGTCCGCACGCGGGGTCAACACAACCTTGGCGCCAAGCAACCGCATCAGTTGCCGCCGCTCTACCGAAAAACTGTCAGCCATAATGATCACCAAAGGATAGCCTTTGGCCGCGCAGACCATGGCGAGGCCAATCCCAGTATTGCCACTGCTAGCCTCGACAACAGTTTGACCTGGTTTCAAAGCGCCGCTCTTTTCCGCCTCTTTGATGATGCTCATCGCGAGACGGTCTTTCACAGAGGCAGCAGGATTAAAAAATTCCGCTTTGACATAGAGTTCCACATGATCAGGTGCCAAGTGGTTGATACGCACGACAGGTGTTTTGCCAATCGTTTCGATAATGTTCTCATAAATCATTTTGTAGCTCTCCACATTCGCTGGACGCAAAAGCGCGCTTCACTTAACGATCTTGCCGGTCTCTGAGGCTGCAAGCTTGTAGAAAATCTGTAGAAATAATGCAGATCGGCTTCTTTTCTGCTAAAAGCTAACATGATTTACTGTTTTGGCGATTTTCAGCTAGACCAAATGACCACCGAATTGAGGCATTCGGACGGTCGCCAGATTCCCCTTGAACGACAGGTTTTCTTACTGCTCAGCCTGCTGGTCAAAAATGGTGAACGCATCACAACTCAGGACGAGATTATAACCCAAATTTGGCACGACGCTCCGATTTCTGACGCTGCTATAGCCAGCCGTATTCGGTCAGCCCGTGCCGCTATCAGCGATAGCGGGCTTCTACAGTACGCGATCGAAACAATCCGAGGTCGCGGATTTCGCTTCAAGCTCACCGTAACCACTAAGGCTGACGTTAGCTTAGTAGCGGGGATACCCGCCAATGAGGGGGCAGCGCCTTCGATTGCAGTCCTACCATTTCAGGCATTTGGCGAAATGAATCAGGCTAAGGTGTTCGCTCCAGCCCTTGCGCATGAACTCATCGTGTCACTCTCCCTGACGAAATGGCTGACTGTGATCGCGCGCGCTTCAAGTTTCCAGCTTTTCGGTCTTGCTAGCGCTCAGCATGTCAGCGAACAATTTGACGTCAGTTACGTGCTATCTGGAACTGTGGAGATCAATGGGTCCAACTTGGTTGTTTCACCAATTTTGACCGCAGCAACGACCGGAGAAGTAATCTGGGCAGAGAGATACAGCGGCCCCATCGACGAGATATTTAGAATTAAAGCACATGTTACGAATTCAGTGGTCTCCGCCGTCGAAATCCAAGTTCCGCGCCACCAGGCATCGCAGGCGCGACGCCAAGAAATCGACTCCTTGGATGCGTGGGGTTTTTTTCATTTGGGACTCAACCATATCTACCGATTCACCAAAGAAGATAACGCCCTTTCGGCGCAGTATTTCAAAGAAGCGCTTGCCCGCGCGCCTAATTTTGCCCGTGCCCATGCGGGGCTATCGTTTGTGTCATTCCAGCGCGCCTTTTCCGGCTTCGGGTCCGACCGTGCGGCAGCGGCGCAAGATGCCCTACGCGCAGCAGAAAAAGCAATGGAGCAGTCACCCGATGACCCGTTTTCAAACTTCGTCCTTGGACGGAGTTACTGGATCCTGCAAGATCTGGATATGGCCGCCCACTATCTGGATCAGGCGGTGACGCTAAATCCGAATTATGCGCAAGGTCATTATTCGCTAGGTCTAGTTCAAGCCTTAAACGGGGCCGTTGACCATGTAGACCGGCGTGCAGATTTGGCCGCACGGCTTAGTCCTCTCGATCCGCTTCTTTATGGCATGTACGGGATGAAAGCTTGGGTCAGGATCAACCGCTGTGAATGGGCAGAGGCTGCCCATTGGGCTGACCTTTCTGCCCGCACACCAGGCGCACATTTTCTGATCGACATGCTCGCAGCGATGGCACATCAGGCCAATGGCAACACGAAAGACGGCGTCAAGTTTGCTATGCGCGCGCGTGACCGCCGTCCGGACGCGTCGCTGGAGAATTTTTTCACAGCCTTTCCGCTACCTCAAGGACCGGCCAGAAATGCCGCAAGTGCAGCGCTTGCCAAGCTTGGCTTTTGATTTGATTGCCTCAGCAATCGTCATCTTCTAATCCAATGTGAACCAACCAAAACCTCTCGACCAAACCAATAAAGGGGCTGCTGCAGTATAATGCGGCGTGGAAAAGGCCAAAGCTATTGCGAAGCGTCATATCCCGGACGGTAATATGGCTGTTTCTTGAACAGGTCTGGTCTGAGATTGTGCCAGTCCTGCATCGCTTGCAATGGCGTCCTATTGGACCTGTCGTAGTTTGGTGCCGCTTGTCTTATGAATGTTCCAGCTTTTGTGCGAGACGAGAGCCACAGATCAGCATTCTAGAATGCTGATCTGTGGTGGTGGTTGGATCGGTAAACCCTTGGTTTTTGAGGACCGTAAACGAGTAAGATCAACCGCCACCTTCGCCAAAGGCCTGAACC
>JAPKCP010000267.1 GCA_028822885.1 Yoonia sp.
GGATTACCGCAAAGTCTCCGGTGTCACACACTGGGTGGGGGCTATCGCATGTAACACCGGAGTAGCACTTTGCTGAGGACTTGTTTGATGGTTTGACGTGGCAGCAAGAGGGAAACATAGGGGCAATGTGCGGTTCATTTTAGGGCAAGAATGGGGCGCCCTGTCAGATGGGGGATGCATAGCCCTTGATTCTGCGCTTGTTTGCTCCAAAATAATGGTCATGACACTGACCCCACTTTACCAATCTCTCCCCGAACAAGTTGCCTTTCACCGCACAGAACTGTCTGTCATCATGTCGCTTTATGGCCGGATGGTTGCAGCAGGTGAATGGCGGGACTACGGAATTTCGTCATTGCGCGAATTTGCGGTGTTTTCAATCTTTAAGCGCACCGCTGAAAACCCACTTTATAAAGTCGAAAAGCGGCCCAAGCTGCGTGGACGCCAAGGTCAATATGTTTTGATTGGCATGGACGGACAGGTTCTTAAGCGTGGCGATGATCTGAAAGCTGTGTTGCGCGTGCTTGAGCGCAAGCTGATCCGTATAGTTCAATGAGATCACTGATTTTGAATTATTTTGGCCAGATGAAGATCAAAGCATGCGTGCTATAAGAGGCGTTTACGCGCAGTGACGTCACCGTCACCCTGCGCTTTGATCCGCACGATCGCCGACGCAATTGGTTCATAGGTCGTCGCCATATGGTGAGCGTTCGCATGAAGCAGGACATCCGCGTCGACCATGATCCCCACATGACCTTTCCAAAACATCAGGTCACCCCGTTTCAGGGGGGCGTCTGGTGCGATGTCGTGTCCAAGGTCAGCCTGTTGCATATCGCTATCCCCAGGGCAGAAGATATCACAGGCCTGTAACCCTGCCTGCACAAGACCAGAGCAATCAACCCCCACCGTGCTATTTCCACCCCACAGGTAAGGCGCGCCAAAATAAAGCTGCGCCACGGTCACCGGATCATCGAAAGGCATATCCAGCGAGCGGAGGTGCTTTTTCGGGATGAACCCCTGCGGCGTTTCATACATCTTTTGACGTTCATCAATAACTTGAACTTGCGCCCCAAAAGGCAGTGCCATCAAGTCAGATGATTTAAAGCTCTCGGTCTCATAGGCGTGTGTCGCCGCCGTCGCGACACGAAAATTTGGTGTTATCGCAGCACCTAATGCATCGCTTTGCACATATCCAACGTAACCGTCAGCATCCGCTTGGACAAACGACCACCCATCACGATCCTCAAAGACGGTAACACCTGCCCCAAGCAGCAACTGGCGATCACGCTGTTCATCTGGCTTTGGACATAAGTCGACAATCGGTCTGGTAACGCGCTTTGCAACACCATCCACATAGGCTTCGGCCACGACGATCGCCTGAAGATGTCGTGCTGCGACCCGGCCATTTGCCGGGGTCAGTCGACGATCACTCAAAGGTCAAGCATTGCGGGGAGGGCTGCCAAGATCGCCCTTGCGCCCATGCCGACACCCCCTTTTGGACGGGCGGGTGCTGCTGTCGGGTTCCAACCATAGACGTCAAAATGCATATACGGTGCCTCAATAAAGCGGCGCAGAAACAAGGCAGCAGTGATTGTGCCTGCAAAACCACCCTTGGGGGCATTATCGAGGTCAGCAATGCCCGGTTCAATCATGCTCTCGTAGGGGTCATGAAACGGCAAACGCCAAACTGGATCAGCCACAGTTTCCGCCGCTGCCTCAAGCGCATGGGCAAGCTTTGTCGTATCCGTAAAGAACGGAGAGATATCAGGACCAACGGCAACACGGGCGGCCCCCGTCAATGTTGCCATAGAAATCACCAAGTCCGGGGTTGATTCGTCTGCCAGCGCCAAAGCATCAGCCAGCACCAGTCGCCCTTCGGCATCGGTATTGTTGATCTCAACTGTCAAACCCTTGCGAGATGTCAGAATATCCTGTGGGCGAAATGCTGTCCCATCAATGCTATTCTCAACAGCCGGTATTAAAACCCGCAACCGCAGCGGCAAGTTCAAAGCCATAATCATATGCGCGAGGCCCAGAACTGTCGCAGACCCGCCCATATCCTTTTTCATCAGGCCCATCGATGACCCGGGTTTAATGTTCAGACCACCTGTATCAAAACAAACGCCCTTGCCCACAAGCGTCAGGGTTGGCCCCGCGTCGCCCCACGTTAGATCCATCAGACGCGGCGCACGGTGTGGATCTGGGCCAACAGCGCGACCGACCGTGTGAATCATCGGGAAGTTCTGTTCAAGAAGGTCGTCGCCCGTTGTCACGTGCAACAATGCGCCATGTTCATCAGCCAACGCTCTGGTGGCGGCCTCAAGATCGCCGGGGCCCATGTCTGCCGTCGGTGTGTTGATCAAATCGCGGGTCAAACATTCGCCTGCGGCAATGATCTCAAGACGGGCAGCGTCGATACCATCAGGGGCCACAAGACGTGCCACTGGCTTTGCAGGCTTCACGTAGCGGTCAAAACTATAGCTCGCCAAAAGCCAGCCAAGGGCTGCCTCTTCCAACGCAAGGCCCTCAAGCCCTGCCGCAATATGGTAGGTCGCAACCGGTAAAGCCCGCGCAGCAGCGGAGACCTGAAACCGGCCACGTGCGCGGGATTTAGCTGTGCCAAACCCAACAAGAGCCATCGCGACAGCGCCGTCACCGTCGGGCACGGCCAAGCAGTGGCCCAAATCACCAACAAATCCGTTGACCTTTGCCCAAGCGCGGGCGTCGTCAGGAATAATATCCAAATTGTCTGAAGAAACTACGTACAGTGGGATGCTTTCTGCATCAACGGGGGCGAACATCAGCGACATAACTCATCCTATTGTGGGCATTTTGCACCAGACTAGCGACACGCGGTGTCGCTGCAAGGATGATCGTGTCGTAAACGGTCCACCACTGCGTTTCACAGTTTTTAACCAAATTGCCGAAAATCCCAAATGTGGCTGACTGCAGCATCAAAAGCGCGCTCTAACCGTGCAAGCGTTGCACCAAGGGCCACGCCACATCGCGTCTCAGACGCATCGGCAATATGGCGCGACACCAGTGCGACCTCGGTCAACCCTATCTGGTCTGCGATCGCAGCAATTCTTTTCGCAGGAATGACGATTTCAGAAAATGCGCCAGTGGCCCGTGCAGATTGTAATCGGTCCAAGCGACCTGCAACATCCTCAAGGGCGCGGCAGACGATGTCCTCTGCTTCGTGGTCAGACAATGTCCCAAAAAGAATCTGCAGCGGGGCAGCATTCATTGTAAATTTTTCCCGACATCGCAGAACGGCGATCTGGGCAGTGGAGCGGGCTGGCATATGGGCCAGATGAGGGCTGTGATTTATCATGACACCGGTTTAACGTCAGTTGGTGTCTGAAACGTTGACTGCGACAATTGAAAAGGTTCAAAAACTTCTCGAAATCCGCGCAAATTCGACGTATCACCAAGCAACTTTCAGGGAGACATCATTATGCCATACCGCCGCCCCCTGCCCGCTTACCTCGCCAAACGCTATCACGGCTGGAAAGCAACGACCTATAATGAGAACAAAAGCTGGTACAAACGGCTTGCCGAAGATGGGCAGCATCCACGCGCCATGGTGATATCTTGCTGCGATAGCCGCGTGCATGTCACGTCGATCTTTGGGGCGGACCAAGGCGAATTCTTCATCCACCGTAATGTCGCAAACCTCGTGCCACCCTATAATCCTGACGGCGAATACCACGGAACGTCAGCGGCGATCGAATACGCAGTGAACACGCTCAAGGTCTCGCACCTGATTGTGCTGGGTCACTCCAACTGCGGCGGCGTCGCGGGCTGCTACCACATGTGTTCAGGCAACGCGCCAGAACTTGAAGACAAATCCAGTTTTGTTGGCCGCTGGATGGACATCCTACGCCCCGGCTTTGACCGCCTCCCCAACGGGACAGACGCAGAGCGATTGCAGGCACTAGAAAAAGAATCCGTGCTGGTATCACTCGAAAACCTGATGAGCTTCCCATTCGTGAAAGCAGCCGTCGAAGACGAGCGCCTGTCGCTACACGGGCTGTGGAACGACATTGGTGAAGGGTCACTGGAAGAGTTTGATCTAGAGAACGGATATCATACGATTTGATTGCGTTTTGCACTGACGAAACCCATATTTAACAGACGGGGGACGACATGGCAGACAACGACGATATCGTTGAGGCTAAACGGCGGATGAAAGAAGCGGATGAGAACCATGCCTCCATTTTGAGCTTTAAAAGGCTGATTGGCGTCACTTCGCTGAGTTATCTTAACTTAGCCGACCTAACGCATATTCAAGAATTGAATTTGAGTGGAACTTCAATTTCAGACTTGTCTGAATTGCAATCAATGTCACGCCTAGAAGTATTATCCATTGATGACGGCTTTGTTGCACAAATAGGCTGTTGGGATTCACTGTATGAATCCAGCGTAATAGTCTAAGGCATGAGCAGTTGGGCCCCTACGAGGCTTTGTTGCACAAATCCAATGAGGGGTGTTCTGGACTTGTCACGGTTCTGTTCCGGCCCAGTGCTCTCATTTTAAGTGGCTTTACG
>JAPKCP010000268.1 GCA_028822885.1 Yoonia sp.
ATGGGGGACAAAGTCTTGTGCATTCTATGCCTGAGCCCTAAATTAATTCACTTTTGAAAAAGTTTAGAAATCAGCGTTACCTCTGACAAGTTTATGCGAAGGCGATTTGACACCCTGTATTGGATTTCTCGGATTCTAAATTGGATAACACCCCAAGTTGTGATTTGTCTTAAGAGCCGCGCACTGTGTCGCACCCTTTTGTGCCGACCGCTGTGACTGCGGCTTAGGGAGCATTTGGCATGGCTTAGTGCCTGACACCCAAACAACATCGGGTCGGGCCGTCGGCACGCGCTGGGCCGGGGCGCGGTCACATGGGCTGGGGCTGTTGTATTCAGCGTGCCAGCCTAACCAGTTCTGTTTTTGTGATCTGTACCAATCGATGTCTTATTCGACGCCAACCGAAACCGCCTGTTTCATTGCGTCGGTTCGGAGCAGATATTCGGGTAGTGAGAGGATACCAGCCATAGTTTCCCACCTTTTGATAGGTCCAGCAGCCACGGCGCGGGCGTTTGGTTCAGGTAGGCACGATGTGCCGAACAACGTGCAGTTTAACCGAGAGTTCGAAGCAATTCCAACGAGGGTATGCCTGTAGCAGGCAATCCTCTTGATATTTGATAGGCGCTGATAGCCCGACGTGTGTTGGGACCAACCACACCGTCAGCACCTTCTGTATCAAAGCCGTTGGCAGTTAAGCGCTCTTGCAGCGCGATTCTGTTATCTTTAGTCAACCCGTCAGCGTCGGGTGGAAAAGCTGCGCGCAATGGGCCTGCACCACCGATACGATCTGCGAGATGGCCGATACCAATCGCGTAGGCATCTGAATTGTTGTAGCGCTTGATCACTCGAAAATTATTGGTGATGGCGAAGCGAGGACCACCGGGTTGAGGTTGGATAATGTTGCTAGCCGTCGAGTCTGCGCTTGTCTCTGCACCCCAGCTCAGACCCCGTGTCCAGCCATTGCGTGCTAGATAGGCCGCTGTAGAGGCTAATGAATCAGTAGGGTCTTCGGACCAAATATCCCGACGCCCATCGCCAGTAAAATCAACTGCAAAAGACTGGTAGGACGTTGGAATGAACTGCGTGTGTCCCATCGCACCAGCCCAACTGCCGGTCATCCGCGCGGCAGTCACATCACCATCTTGCAAGATTTTCAGAGCAGCAACGAGTTGCTTTTCAAAGAACACACCGCGCCGTCCATCATAGGCAAGCGTTGACGTGGCAGAAACGACAGGGACATTGCCGCGGCGTTCACCGTATTGGCTTTCGAGACCCCAGATGGCAGTGATAATCTCTGCGTCTACACCATACTCACTTTCGAGCGCACGAAGGGTGCTGGCGTAACGGGCGAATGCTATCCTACCTTTGCTGATGCGTTCGTCAGAGGCGGCAATGGAAAGATAATCCTCCAGACTACGGTTGAATTCGGTCTGGTTGCGGTCGCGCGTGACGACACCGGGAAGATATCCTGTACCACGAAACCCAGCAGCAAGCGTCGCATCTGACAACCCCAAGCCTCTGGCACGTACACGAAAGGCAGCTACCCAAAGATCATAATCTGCATTTGGTATGGGTCGCAGATCATCAGGCAGTTCTGCGCGACGCGGGTCGTTCGCGCTGAGCGATGTGCTGCTATTGCACCCGGTAAGACCGAGGGCCGCGAAGCCAAAACCAAAGTGCCGCCTTGTGATTTTCATGCCGTTACTCGTCAAATAAATACTCTAGACCCACAGCATATCGGATATGAACGGACGCGCAAACTATGGATAGGCGTTCTCAGCTGCGATTAATTCAGCTGGATTGTCCAAAATGCCGTTAATTATCGAGGTTTGCGATAGCACGGGTCGTTCTGAATGAGCTAGTTTCCGCCGCCACGTTTCAACGCGTCCGCCAGAGCCGATCCAAATGCGCCTTGGCTTTCCGACTTTGCCTGAGGTGGTTTCACGGGTTTGGGTGTGTGGGGCGTTTGTGACTTTTCCCTAACTTGGCCGCGCGGGGCTTCCGCCGCAGGTTCGTCTTTACGCATGCTCAATCCGATGCGTTTACGCGGCACGTCTACTTCGGTCACGCGAACACGGACGACGTCACCCGCTTTCACGATCTCATGTGGGTCTTTTACAAAGCGATCCGCGAGCTGGCTTACATGAACCAATCCGTCCTGATGCACGCCGATGTCTACGAAGGCCCCAAACGCTGCAACATTTGTCACTGTCCCTTCAAGCGACATACCAGATTTTAGGTCGGTGATACTGTTGATACCATCGGCAAAGGTCGCAGTCTTAAAGGTTGGGCGCGGATCACGACCCGGCTTTTCCAATTCCATAAGGATATCGCGTACAGTTGGCAGGCCGAAGCTGTCATCAACAAATTGCTCTGCACGTAGGCCTGATAGTGCGCTGCTATCGCCCATGATCACGCGGATATCGCGCCCACAAGCCTTGACGATTTTGCGCGCGACACCGTAAGCTTCGGGGTGAACAGACGAGGCATCCAACGGTTCAATCCCGCCTGCAATCCTTAGAAAGCCCGCGCATTGCACGAACGCTTTTGGCCCAAGGCCCGCAACCTTGAGCAGCGCCTTGCGGCTGGCAAATGGCCCATTGGTATCGCGGTGCGTGACAATAGCTTTTGCGAGCGATGGCCCAAGCCCTGCGATATGTGACAGCAGCGGGGCAGAGGCCATGTTGAGGTCAACGCCAACCGCGTTCACCGCATCCTCAACGACAACGGCAAGGGATTGCGCGAGGTGGCGCTGATCCACGTCGTGTTGATACTGACCAACGCCAATGGCTTGCGGTTCGATCTTGACCAGTTCCGCCAATGGGTCTTGGAGGCGTCGGGCAATGGACACAGCCCCGCGGATAGAAACATCGACGTCGGGAAATTCTTGTGACGCCAATTCTGAGGCAGAATAAACTGACGCACCTGCCTCGGATACGATGACGGACGTGGGGCGGGTGGTACCTGTTGGCAGGCGTTTGATAACATCTGCGACAAGGCGCTCAGACTCGCGGCTAGCCGTGCCATTGCCAATCGCGATCAGTGCAATGCCATATTTGTTGATCATATGGATAAGGGTTTCTTCAGCGCCGCGCAGGTCATTTCGCGGCTGAAACGGATAGATCGTAGCAGTATCAAGCAGCTTGCCCGTCTCGTCGACAACCGCGATTTTGCAGCCGGTCCGGATGCCGGGATCAAGACCCAACGTCGCACGCGGACCCGCCGGGGCGGCCAAGAGCAAATCACGCAAGTTACGCGCAAAGACGTCGATAGCAGCTGCATGGGCGCGGCGGCGCATGTCTGCCATCAAATCCATGAACATTGTCAGGCTTAGTTTAACCTTCCACGCCCACGTGGCGGCGTCCTTCAACCACAGATCACCCGGTGCTTGCCCGGGAATACCAATTTCGGCAGCAATGATGTTAATTACACGCTCAAGACCCGTTTCAGGTTCTGGGCTAATATCAAACGTGACAATCTCTTCTTTGGTGGCCCGCAAGACCGCAAGTGCGCGGTGGGACGGGATCGTCGCCCACTTTTCGCTATAGGCAAAGTAATCAGAGAACTTTGCCCCAATATCTTCCTTGCTGGGGGTCACGCGGGCGGTGACGAATGCCTCTTTCTGCATGACAGATCGCAAACGTCCCAAGAGATTTGCATTTTCACCCAATCCTTCGACCAAAATATCACGAGCACCCGTCAAAGCGGCTTTTGTATTTTCAACTGTTTCGGAAACGTATGCTTCAGCCAAGACGGCAGGGTCTGCCCGGCGATCAGCCATAATTCCACGCAAAAGCGGCTCAAGACCGTTTTCACGCGCGATCATCGCCTTGGTGCGCCGCTTTGGCTTAAACGGCAGATACAAGTCTTCAAGCACTGCTTTGGTGTCTGCAGTGGCGATGGCGCGGGCCAATACATCCGTCAGTTTATCTTGGGATTTGATTTCGCCAAGGATACTGGCCCGCCGCTTTTCCAAGTCACGCAAGTAATCCAACCGCTCAGCCAGCCTGCGCAACTGCGTATCGTCTAAACCGCCCGTCGCCTCTTTGCGATAACGTGCAACAAAGGGAACAGTATCGCCGCTATCCAGCATGGTAATGGTCGCGTTGACCTGTTCTGGGCGTGCGCCAATGTCGGTGGCAATAGTGCGGGCGATGCGATCTGCGACGGCGGTCATGGTTTGCTCCCTGATGTATCTTGAATGACCGTGATAGCGCTGTAGCCCGAGCGGGCCAAGCCACGTTATCGTCAGTCTTTGGCGAATACCCAGATCACGCATAGCACTTCAGCTTCGCGTGGGGTCTTTGGGGTTAAATCTGTATTTTGTCCGCATGAACGCCACTGGCGCTAGGTTGCGCAGTGCCAGCAACGCTGTGCAGGGACGTTCTGGTTGAAAATGAGGTCATTGAAATAAAAAGCGCATATTGTGCTTTGGTGTTTGCCTCGTCGTCAATCACGCCCTTTACGTTTCAAGACAGCAAAGCGACACTCAGGC
>JAPKCP010000269.1 GCA_028822885.1 Yoonia sp.
CGGTCCATTGAGATTATGGGCGATTATACGGACGGATCAAACCGCCTGCACATGGCGTATAGTTTTGCGATGTTGGGGCCAGATTTCAACGCAGAGCACTTTCAGAGCTGTATTGAGGGGTTCCAGCGCGGTGCCCCAGACGGCCATCCATATTGGTCGTTCAGTAACCACGATGTGCCACGGCAGGTATCCCGCTGGTCCGAGTACGCGGTGTCTGATGATGCGATGGCGCGATTTGCCTGTGGTATGTTGATGGCCTTTGAGGGGACTATTGGCATCTATCAAGGCGAAGAGCTGGGTCAACTTGAGACTGAAATGACCTTTGCCGAATTGACTGATCCGCCGGCACTGCGCTTTTGGCCTGCCGTAAAAGGGCGCGATGGGTGTCGTACGCCGATGGTTTGGGAAAAGGATGCGCCTAATGCAGGGTTTTCGACGGGCACGCCTTGGTTGCCGGTCAAGGCCCCGCAAGCTGCGAATGCCGTTGATCAACAAGGCGAAGGCAGCATGTTGGCGTTCTACAAAGACGTCATTGCCCGCAGAAAGGCGAGCCCAGCGTTAAGCCACGGGAAAACAACGTTCATTTCGCTGCCCGAACCCCTGTTGGCATTCACCCGCAAAGCTGACGAACAAACGCTGACCTGCGTATTCAACCTGTCACCCGACCCGGAGACCCTATTAGTGAAGGGGGCGGCAACCGTAAACTTTGCGACCGCCGCTACGTTCAGCGACGGTCAACTGACTTTAGAAGGCAACGGCTTTGCCTATCTGGCGCACACAGCTGACTTGAAGGTCACAGCCGCTTAAGACAGGCTTTTGGTGTCCCAAATGTCGGCCATGTAGCCCCTGATCGTGCGGTCAGACGAAAAGAAACCTGATCCTGCGATATTGCGCAGGGCCAGTGTGTTCCAATGATCGGTGTCCGCGAAGGCGGTATCTACTGTTGCTTGGGATGCTAAATAGCTGTCGAAATCAGAGGCGACAAGGAACGGATCGTTGTTCCACGTGCTATCAACCAAACCGGCGTAGCGAGATGTGTCGTCAGGACTGAACCGCCCTTCGACGATCATTTGCAGGATGTCCTGAAGCGTTTGGCTGGCAAGGATTGCTTTGCGCGCGTGATCTGGAACCTGATACCGTGCCTGCACTTCGGCGGCGGTCATCCCGAACAGGAAGAAGTTGTCAGCCCCCACGTGTTCGCGGATTTCAACATTTGCCCCGTCTAACGTGCCAATAGTGAGCGCACCGTTCATGGTGAATTTCATGTTTCCGGTGCCTGACGCCTCTTTCCCTGCGGTCGAGATTTGTTCGGACAGGTCAGTGGCCGGGATCAAGCGTTGCGCCATTGAGACGTTGTAATTGGCCGGATAAACCACTTTCAAAAGGTCGCCAGTGACTGGATCATTATTGATCGTATCGGCCACGTCATTGATGAGGTGAATGATTTCCTTTGCGACGAAATAACCCGGTGCTGCTTTTCCACCGAATATCTTCACCCTCGGCGTCCAGTTACCCGTCGGATTTTCGCGGATCGCCGACCAGCGGGCAATCGTTTCAAAGACGTTCATCAGTTGGCGTTTGTATTCGTGCATACGCTTGATTTGCACATCGAACATCGCGTCAGGGTTCAACGTGATCCCAAGCTGATCATTGGCCCAGTTGGACAATGCGACCTTGTTTTGCCGCTTGGCAGTGCCAATAGCATCGCGGACGCTTTGGTCAATCTCATGGGTAGCAAGATCGGCAAGTCGGTCAAGATCGTTTTCCCAACCAGCGCCGATTGTATCGGTCAACACGCCTGACAACGCTGGGTTTGACAGACGCAGCCAGCGGCGTGGTGTAACCCCGTTCGTTTGGTTGACGATACGATTTGGGTAAAGCCCGTTCAGCCCCGCAAAAACTGTTTCTTTCATCAGTTCCGTATGCAGTGCAGAGACGCCATTCACATGCGACGCCATGACAAACGCGAGCGTTCCCATGTGCACTTGATCGTGCCGTACAATTGCAAGATCGGCGTTTGCGCCTGCCTGATGCTCTTGGTCGATCCGTTCGATAATCTGCATATGGCGCGGTAGAACCCGGCCCATCAACCAAGTCGACCAAGCCTCTAACGCTTCGGGCAAAAGTGTGTGGTTGGTGTAGTTCAGGCAGCCGCGTGCGATACGTTTGGCTTCGACCCAATCTAGCCCGTGCTCATCCATCAAAAGGCGCATCAGTTCTGGGCCTGCAAGGGCAGGGTGCGTGTCGTTCATCTGGATTGCGGCCTTGTCAGGCAGTAAGGCAAGGTCGTCATATTCGGATAAGAAGCGGCGCAAGATGTCCTGTAGGGCGGCAGATGTTAGGAAAAACTCCTGCTTGAGGCGTAGTTCTTTGCCACTGTCTGTTGCGTCTTCTGGGTACAATACGCGGGACAAGGTGCGGGCCAAAGCCTCTGGTTCAGCGGCGGCAGTGTGATCGCCGGAATTGAAGCGTTCCAGATCGAACAATTCGGTGGAATGTGCGCCCCAAAGCCGCAGCGTGTTCGCCCATTTACCCTGCCAACCGACGACCGGAATATCATAAGCCCGCGCGTAAACTGTTTCGGACGGGTGCCAGACGCGATCATCCATATGGCCTTTAAAAGGGATCGTATAGCGCGCCTCTGGCCGTTCAAATTCCCATGGATGCGGCTGGTTTAGCCAATCCTCAGGATGTTCAACTTGACGACCGCTTTCAAACTTTTGCTGGAACAGCCCATGTTCATAACGGATACCGTAGCCATATGCAGGGCAGGCCAGCGTGGACATGCTTTCCAAGAAACACGCAGCTAATCGCCCCAATCCACCATTGCCCAAAGCGGCATCTGGTTCGTCTTCGATCACCTCAGCAAGGTCGATACCTTCGGCATCCAGAACCTCTTGGACCGTTTCAAACAGGTTCAAGTTCACCATGGCATCACCAAGGATACGCCCGATCAAGAATTCCATCGACAAATAGTAGACCCGTTTGCCCTGCTCAGCATAGGTTTTGCGGGTGGCGGTGAACCAAGGGTCAATAATAATATCACGCACGGCATAGCTGACCGCCATCCGCCAATCATAAATGCTGGCGTGGGATTTATCTTTGCCCAATGTATAAGTCAGGTGCTGGATGATGCGCGCGCGCATGGCTTCAGCAGATAAATCATTCATGATGGTCATGGTTTTTCCTCGTGTCGTCTTCGCCGCCTTTAGTACACGCCAATCAAGACGGCAGTGTAAACGGCACATTTGGCCTCACGCAGGCCGTGGCCTACTGGTTGGCAACTCCAATGTCGCGAAGGGCCAAAAAAGACAAGATATCTTTGGGTTAAGGTGTCTGTTTACGCGTGCTGTTGCTTTTCGTGCGAAAAAACGACGACACTATCTGCGGCCACATTCATGCCGCCCGTGACCTTGATCGCATCGTCTTGACTGGTGTCGAAACGACGTATCCAAGCGTCCCCGTCCGGTAACTTGGGCGGTGTTATAGTCACGGCTTTGCCGCGGTTAAGCACAACGAGCAGCGCACCTTCTCGCTGCACATATTCTGGCGTGCCAGATGCCATGCGCATTTCAGCCACGATAATATCCAAATCGGGGCTGTCCCAATCGGTCTGTCGCATTGCCTTACCGTTGACCTGCCGCCAGAATAAATCGGGTTCGCCGTCCGTCAGCCGTTGCCGGGAATGTAAGAACCGCTTTTGGCGCAACAATGGGTGCATTTTGCGGAATGCGATGGCTTGCTGGCAAAAGGTAAAGAACGGATCGTTTTCTTCGGGCCAGTTGACCCAGCCGATCTCATTGTCTTGGCAATAGGCGTTGTTGTTGCCGCTTTGTGAATTGCTCAGTTCATCACCGGCCAGCATCATCGGGGTGCCTTGGGATAGCATCAACGTCGCTATTAGGTTCCGCTTGCGTCGAATTCGGGCTGCGATGATTGCAGGGTCATCTGTTGGCCCTTCAACGCCCATATTGTCAGAGTGGTTGTCAGAATGGCCGTCGCGGTTATTTTCGCCATTCGCCAGATTGTGCTTTTCGGAATAGCTGACGGTGTCGTGTAGGGTGAACCCGTCATGCGCGGTCAGGAAATTCAGCGAAGATGTGGCGGCCCTGCCATCATGGTCAAAGAACTGTGCTGACCCTGCGATGCGTGCAGCCAAGTCCGACACCTTACCACGATCGCCACGCCAGAATTCGCGGGTGTTATCACGATATTTGTCGTTCCATTCGGCAAACGGGGCAGGGTAGGCGCCCAGCTGATACCCACCGGGGCCGATGTCCCAAGGCTCTGCAATTAGTTTGACACTGTTTAAGACCGGATCCTGACCAATTGCGCGAAAGAACGGTCCATCACGTTCAAAGCCATGCCGGGTCCGGCCAAGAGCAGAGCACAGATCGAACCGAAAGCCATCCACATGCATGACCTCGACCCAATAGCGCAGGCTGTCCATGACAAGGCGGATGACAAACGG
>JAPKCP010000270.1 GCA_028822885.1 Yoonia sp.
CGCACCAGCCGCCGATCTTGTGAATTACGACGCTGCGGGACGTGCATTGGGATCATTGCGGGCTGGCCTGCGCCGGATGGCAGAGGCTTGGGTACTGCGTCGCGCGATCCTCAATGAACTTGCATTGGGGCGACCCGTGATGGTTCTGGGCGATTTCAACGATGGCGAACATGCGGTCAGCTCTGAGATTATCACCGGGGAGGTGCCATTCAAGAACTACGCTTGGATGCGCCGCCACGATGCCAAGCATCAAGGTGATCGGTACAAAGACCATGAGAACGACGCGATTCAGGAACAGATCGACTCCGTGCGCCTGCATTCCGCTGAGAAGATGTTCGTTCGAAAATCTGCACGTGACATGGTTTATACTTCAGCCTTCGGTGGTGTGTTTGAGAGTATTGACCAAATTTTGATGTCCCGCCATTTTTCACCAGATTTTGCCCAGCGCATTGGTGAGATGGCGTATTTTAGCGTCCTCAATGACCACCTCACTGACGGTAGCCACCCAGAAGCCCCTTACAACAAGCTTGCGTCCGATCATGGGCAAATCATGGCCCATATGCGACTAAACGACGGGTCATCCTAAGCTGCACAACCGCCTGTGACTTTCATCGCGCAACCTATGGGTATTTTTATTATCCGAAACAGACCTTCTGAGACATAAAATGCCGCATCAAACAGTTGACAGAATCTTCGCAATCTTCTTTGGTGCTTTTTGGGAGGGTTATCCACCTCTGTTTACAGGGTCGTTGGATGACGGGAGCAAGCCGCGCGAGGGAGACCTCATTGCGCGGCTTGATTCTTTTTTAGGTACAAATTGGAAAGGTAAGCCTCGATGCGCGAGCTGAGAATTGACCGATCTGGTGTCACGCTTTTTGCACGTGTCGACGGCGTTGATCAGCCTAATACGCCGACTTTGGTTTTTGCAAACTCGCTCGGGACGACATTGCAGATGTGGGATGAAATCGTGCCCTTGTTGCCGAAGGGTCTACGCATCATCCGGTTTGATAATCGCGGTCACGGGCAAAGCGATGCACCTGATGGGCCATACACGATGGGTGCGTTGGTTTCCGATGCTGCTGCCGTATGTGACGCGCTTTCGGTGAAGGATGCGTTGTTTGTTGGCCTGTCGGTGGGTGGCATGATCGGTCAGGGTCTTGCCGTAAAGCGCCCTGATCTGATCCGTGCGCTAGTCCTGTCCAACACCGCCGCCAAGATTGGCAATCCACCGATGTGGCAGGACCGTATTGATACGGTGCTCATGAAAGGTATTTCGCCGCTTGCAGACACCACGATGCAGCGCTGGTTTAGCCAAAATTTTCTGATGTCCCCAAAGTTAGCCTATTGGCGCAAAATGCTGATTGATACGCCTCCGCAAGGCTATGCTGGTGTGTGTGCCGCGATCGCTGGTACTGATTTTTATACGCCCACATCCGGCCTGCGCATTCCGACACTTGGCATTGCGGGTTCGGAGGATGGGGCGACGCCACCTGACCTGGTGCGCGAAACGGTTGATTTAATCCCCGGATCACAATTCCAGCTTATGCGCCGGGTCGGGCACCTCCCTTGTGCCGAAAACCCCGAAGGTTACGCCAAGATCCTGATTGATTTCATCGCCGCCACTGGTCACATGACGCCATGAGTAATTTTCTTTTGATACACGGATCAGCCCACGGGGCTTGGTGTTGGGATCACGTCATTCCGCACCTAACCGCTGCTGGCCACACAGCCCATTCAATTGACCTACCGTCCCATGGTGCTGACCAAACACCCAGCGCGTCGGTGACGTTGGATATGTATGCAGGCAAAATCCGCGCTGCTATGCATGGAAAGACGGTTTTGGTTGGCCATTCTATGGCAGGCTATCCCATTACAGTTGCCGCTGATCAATCGCCCCATATGGTTGATAAGCTGGTGTATCTTTGCGCCCATGTCCCAGAAGCTGGCAAGTCCATCGCAGATATGCGGATGCTTGCAGACACACAGCCACTTGCCGAGGCGATGGTCTCAAGCACAGATGGCAAGACGATCACTATCAACCCCACGATGGCACATGGAAAGTTCTATCACGATGTCGACCTTGTCCGTTCTGATTGGGCAATTTCACAGCTTTGCCCGCAGCCCATCGCACCGCAAATAACGCCCTATGCAGGTGGCAGTCGCGCTCATAATCGCCATTATATTCGCTGCATGGATGACCGCGCGATACCACCGTCCTATCAGGTGGCTCGCACCCATGATTGGCCCGCAGACACCGTGTCAGACATGCAGACCTCGCATTCCCCGTTCCTCTCAGCGCCAAAGGCTCTTGCCGCTGAACTTATCCGCATTGCAGAAAGCTAAGACATGACCGCCAGCCTTTATGACAGCCCAACATGGCGCGCCCTTTTCCATGATGCCGAATTGGCACCGCTGTTTACAGATACAGCTGACTTGCGCGCAATGTTGCTCGTGATGGGCACGCTTGCGTTGACCCAAGCGAAGGCAGGTTTGGTCCCTGACGAGTCTGCCCAGATGATCCAACGCGCGAGCATGGAAGTCCAAGTCGATCCAGCAGCCTTGGCGAAAGTCACGGCCCAAACTGGCGATCCAGTTCTGGCGCTAATGGCCGAGTTTCAGGCCGAGATCAAAGCCCCTGAACATGCAAAATGGGTCCATTTTGAAAGCGACACAGCACTGACTGCTGCTACCGGCCTTTCATTACGCCTGCGCCAATCGCTAAAGATCATCGCAGCAAGACGCGGCGACGTTGAACCTTTGCCACAAACAACGTGGCTACGGGCTTATCATGGCGACGCAGCAACACGAGCGGGGCTTGCCAAAGGTCTTGGCCTGACCGACGCAGGTGAAGCACCACCTTCGCAAAGCATCACTGCCCTCGCAGACTGGGTCACAACCGTTGCAGCGACACTTCCTGCTGATACGAAGATCAATCAGGCCATCCAGCACCAGATGCCACACTTGAATGCCGCGCTCCAATCTGCCCCCGCCCTGTCGGCGCCCCTTGTTCAAGCAATGATCCTGCCCCAGATGGTATTGGGGCTTGGTCGACTTTTGGCCTAACTTCTTTCGAACCACCATCTGAAAGACACTTCATGAACCAACGCCTTGCGATCACTTTCATTATGCTGTCCGTTGTCATGGACAGCATGGGCATTGGTCTGATCATGCCTGTGATGCCAGATCTTATTCGCGAGATCGAAGGGACAGACATTGGCAGTGCTGCTCTCTGGGGCGGTCTGCTTGCAACGATCTTTGCCGTGATGCAATTCCTGTTCGGCCCCACCATTGGAAGCCTCTCTGATCGGTTTGGCCGCCGCCCAATCCTGCTTATTTCGCTTGTCGTGATGGCCTTTGACTATGTACTGATGGCGCTGGCGAGCACGATGTGGTTGTTGATCATCGGGCGTATTATTGGCGGTATCACCGCCGCAACACAGTCCACAGCCGCAGCCTACATGGCCGATATTTCCAAGCCTGAAGAAAAGGCAGCAAACTTTGGCTTGATCGGAGCGGCATTCGGGGTCGGCTTTGTACTTGGGCCAATCATCGGCGGTGTCCTAGCAGAATACGGCACACGCGCCCCGTTCTGGGCAGCAGCAGTTTTAGCTGCATCCAATGCGATCTTTGGATATTTCGTACTGCCAGAAACGGTCACTGACCGCATCCGCCGCCCGTTCGATTGGCGTCGTGCGAACCCACTTGGCGCATTCAAACACATTGGCAAGCTGCCGGGATTGCGTCCGATGATGGTGATCTTGTTCATCTATGCCATCGCGTTTTTCGTGTATCCAGGCGTCTGGGCGTACTACGGTGCGCTGCAGTTTGGATGGTCCCCAGGGATGATTGGCCTGTCGCTAGGTGTTTTTGGGATCGGAATTGCGGTCGTTCAAGGTTTGTTGATGAGACCGATCCTACGCAAAATTGGCGAACGCAATGCTGTGATCTTTGGCCTATCCATCGATGTTCTCGCCTTCGTTGCACTGGGTTTTGTCACAAACGGTTGGATCGCGCTCGCGCTCACACCGCTCACTGCATTAGGGTCTATCGCAGGGCCGGCATTGCAAGGGATCATGTCGCGCAAAGCAGCGGATGATCAGCAGGGAGAATTGCAAGGCACTATCGCATCCATCAATGCCGTAGCGACCATCGCGGCACCTCTGATCATGACGCAGACCTTCTTTTACTTTACACGAGACGACGTGGCGATTTTCTTACCGGGCGCGCCGTTCTTGCTGTCCGCCATTATGACCCTTGGATGTATTGCTATTTTTGTCGTCAAACGGCCCAAAGGGACCTAAAAAGCGCTTGTGATTTAACAGCTTCCGGCTTTTCCTGCGATCAACAGCAAAGGATATCTAATGCCCGCAATCCAAGCCGCCGTGTGCCACGCATTTGGTGAACCACTCACAGTCGAAACCGTAGAGCTACGTGGACCAGAGGCCGGAGAGGTCGAAGTCACA
>JAPKCP010000271.1 GCA_028822885.1 Yoonia sp.
AAGTCTCTGATTCTTCTTGGTAAGCCGCTGAAAGGCTAAACGCACCGAATGTTGCGCCTGCACCAAGTGACAGCTGCTCAGCAGTGTTGCTTGCATCGTCAACGATGTATGAAACTGATGCATCAACGCCGAACATCGAAACATCGCCGCGCAGAACAGAGGAGTCGAGACCGGAAGAGAAGAAATCAGCTTCCATGTCGCCAGCAGATTTCCAGCGTGTTGCAGCAGCTGTTTCTGTATCGCCAAGGAACACGCTTGCAGTGTCGGACTCAAGTGACAGAACGAAGTCAGAAGCAACAAGTGCGCTGCCGCCGTCGGAGTTTGCTACGCCATCGTCTTCAGCAATTGTGATCTCGAAGTAACCTTTTGCAGTCAGACCGTTGTCCAAAGCAGAAGTTGCAGTCGTTTTCAGATTGCCTTCCCAAAAGAAGCCATCTTCGCCAAAGTCATTACCAACATTTGCAGCAGCAAGATCTGCGCTACCTACGTTGTCGTTCTTTGTGAAGCCAAGCGTGGCTCCAAGAACGTGAGTGACTGAAGTGTGGCCGTCAGCTACAGCGGCGCCAGCAAAGGCGACCAGGGCAGTTGAGGTAAGAAGAATATTTTTCATGGATAATTCCCTCGAATTTGCATTTCCCAAGATGCCAGATCGTCTAGCATTGAGTGTCTAATTGCGCTCAAGTGGCTGCACACTCAAGCAATTTGGACCAAAGTTTGGCCAGTCAGTTCGGAATGATGCACCAAGGACACACACAGCACTTGGCGCTTTGCGCAATGACAATCTCTTCGAAACCCCCTATTTCACTGGTTACAACGAATATTGAAACAAAAACAGGACCCTGTAATGTCGCTGACGGAAATTCAAACCCGTATCAATACTGCCGAAACTAAGGTTGGCCGCCCGAAAGACGACGTCACGCTTATTGCGGTTTCCAAAGTCCAACCGAACCAGCGAGTCGCAACGATTCTTGATTCTGGCCATCGGGTTTTCGGTGAAAACAAGGTTCAGGAAGCTGCGGGCAAGTGGCCAGACTTTCGCGAAATGTACGGTGACATCGATCTTCACCTGATCGGACCGTTGCAAACGAACAAAGCTCGGCAAGCGATGGAGCTGGCGCAGTCCATCCACACGCTAGATCGCATCAAGCTTGCAACGACCATTGCACGGCTTGCGCAAGACATGGGCAACTGTCCGGACCTCTATATACAAGTGAACACCGGCGAAGAGGCGCAAAAGGCTGGCATCCTCCCCGCACAGGCTGATCTCTTTATAGGGGAGGCACGTGCCCTCGACCTGCCGATCAAAGGCCTCATGTGTATTCCGCCAGTTGACGAAGAGCCGTCGCTTCACTTTGCACTGCTTGCGAAAATCGCCGCACGCAACGGGCTTCTAGGGCTTTCGATGGGTATGAGCGGTGATTTTGAAAGTGCGATCGCGCTTGGTGCCACCCATGTGCGCGTCGGATCAGCTATTTTTGGTGATCGTGTTTATGAGTAGTGACTACGCACCACCGCAGGATCCACTCGTCATTCTGCACGACGACCACGAAGTCCTGTTAGTCGATAAGCCAAGCGGGCTATTGTCAGTGCCGGGCAAGGGTGAGCACCTTGCAGATTGCCTGATCGCCCGCGTACAATCCGTCTACCCGCACGCTTTGCTAATACACCGCCTTGATCGCGATACATCTGGCGTGATGATTTTTGGACTGACGCCACATGCCCAGCGCCATCTTGGCCTGCAATTTGAAAAGCGGCAGACGAAGAAAACCTATGTGGCACGGGTGGCAGGTCAGATGACTGAGAAGACTGGTACTGTCGATTTGCCCCTCATCGTCGATTGGCCAAACCGGCCATTACAAATGATCGACCATGAAAACGGTAGACAAGCGGTCACTGACTGGCGGGTGATGCGGACACGTGACGACGAAACGCGCGTGCGCTTAACGCCAAAGACGGGACGATCACATCAGCTTCGGGTGCATATGCTTGCAATTGGACATCCTATTCTGGGTGATCCGTTCTACGCGACAGGCGCAGCGAAAGACCATCCACGCCTCATGCTGCATTCTGAGACATTCCAGTTTCGACATCCAGACGGGGGCAAGGGGATGCGTTTCACGGCTAAGACGCCATTCTAATAGACAAGGGGTGACGGCAGCCTGCGTCGTACATATATAGAGTAGATACAAAAGGAGATACCGCTATGAGTCTGCGTATTAACGACACCATCCCAAACCTCACCGTTGAAACCGACCAAGGCAGTTTTGCGCTGCATGACTGGATCGGCGATAGCTGGGCGATCCTGTTCTCGCACCCAAAAGACTTTACACCAGTATGCACCACCGAATTTGGTGCCGTTGCCCAATTAGCTGACGAATGGGCAAAACGCGGAACCAAGGTAATCGGCGTGTCCGTTGACGGCGTGGAAGAGCACAAAAAGTGGAAAGCCGATATTGAGATCGTTGGCGGCGCACCTGCTAGCTTTCCGATCATCGCCGATTCTGCGCTTGAAGTATCAAAAGCCTTCGACATGCTGCCAGCAGAAGCATACTTGCCCGACGGCCGTACACCTGCGGACAGCGCGACAGTCCGGGCCGTCTTTATCATTGGGCCAGATAAGCAGCTGAAACTGTCGATGACTTATCCAATGACAGTTGGCCGCAACTTTGCCGAAGTGCTTCGCGCGCTTGATGGTTTGCAGACGTCATCCAGCCGTGGCGTGGCGACACCTGCGAATTGGAACGTGGGCGACGATGTCATCATCCCCGCCACGTTGAGCGACGAAGATGCAAAGGCGAAGTTTGGCGATTTTGAAAAAGTCCTGCCTTACCTGCGCAAAACGAAGCTTAAGTAATTACCTGCACGACGTAGAAACAAAAAAACCCCGCACATGACGTTGCGGGGTTTTTTACATTATCGACCAGTTTAACGGCCTTAAAAGATGTAGACGTTTGTGTTGATCGGAACTTGCGCATAAAGTTCTTCGACGTGCTGGTTGATTAAGCGTACGCACCCAGACGAGAAATTCTGACCGATGGTCCAAGGCTGCGGCGTGCCATGGATGCGATAATACGTATCGCGCCCACCATCATAAAGGTACAATGCGCGCGCGCCCATAGGGTTCTGTGGGTGGCCACCCGGAAGGCCGCGCCGATAAGGGCCATAAAGTTCTGGTTCAAGGTTGATCATGTTTTGCGTCGGAATCCAGCTTGGCCACTCCGCTTTGCGACGGATTGTCAGAACTCCCGTGTAGTTTCGCCCCTGATCGCCAAGCGCCACACCGTACCTACGCGCGCGGCCATTGCCGAGCGTCCAGTACAAGAAAAAATCCTTCTTCACGACGTGAATATCACCTGCCGCGAGGTCTGGATTAACATCCACCTCTTGGGGCATGAATTTACTGTCGATATGGACAACGGTCGGCGTCGCAATTGCGGGCGTCGCAAATAGTGAAGCTACAACTGTAGTCGCGAACTGTCGGCGTGTCAGCATTCTTTGTCCTGCTCAAGTCGGTTGCTGCTATTAACAATATTAACAACCCTCGTTTAGATTGTTTCGGCCAATTTTACACGTAAAATACAAAATGCCGGCCTAGTTAGGGCCGGCACTGTATAGTTCATGCATCAATTGGTTCGATTATGCATCACGCGGATACAGGAAAACACGTGATTGCATTGGTGTACGATCATATAGATCAACCACAAATTCATTCGTCAAGCGCGCGCAGCCATTGGATACTGCAGTGCCAATCGTGCGAGGAGAGTTTGTTCCGTGGATACGCAAGTAGGTGTCACCACGACCCGGCTGGAAAAGATAAAGTGCGCGGGCACCAAGCGGGTTATTCGGACCGCCCTCCACGCCATCTTTGAATCTTTCATAGCTACCCGGATCACGTGCGATCATTTCGGGCGTCGGCGTCCAGCTTGGCCACTTCTTCTTCGCACCGACGAAAAAACTGCCCGGCTCATAAAGACCTGGGCGACCCACACCTACGGCATAACGCATGGCCTGATCACCACCAATTGTGAGGTACAAGCGAAACGTATTCGGATCCATGTGGATTTCATTGGCAGGCACTACCCCCGCCAATGTCACCAAAGTTGGCGCCAGCGGATCAGCTGGAATGATTGGCGCTTCGGGCGCAGGTACTTCTGCCTCCTGCGAAAATGCAGGGTGTGCAGCAAACGCGGTGATAGCAGCACCGGTGGCAATAAAATGACGTCTTGTCAGCATAAGGTCGTTCCCCCAAAGAATCTGGCACTATTTTTCTCCAATAGCCGCATTCGTCTCGAAATTCAGATCAAAAAGAAGTGAGTCTGAGGCAGTGATGCATTGCAACAACAGCCGTATCTGGCGTTACCACGCGCTCAGAGGGGAGAAATCCCATACATCAAGC
>JAPKCP010000272.1 GCA_028822885.1 Yoonia sp.
ACAGACGACGAAGACGCCGACAAAGACTAAGTCGCGCGAGTCGAAACATGATTATGAAAATCCCGGCTAAAGTGTCGGGATTTTTTGTTTGTTGTTGCGGGGGTGTCGTGTCTAGTCTGAGTGCATTGGATTGGAGAACAACATGCGTGTTTTTATGGCTCTGTTTTTGGCATTAGCCGCCCCAATAGCAGCCGTTGCTGATGACGTGTGCGAAGAGCTTTGGCTGACGCGAAATACTGTTTTTGACCGGGCTGGATATTGTTTTGGGTCAGACCTTGGGCAAGCTGTGTTTGATAACAGTGATTGCACGACGACCGCCCCAAAACTGTCACCTGAAGGTGAAACGATTGTCGCGTTGGTCCGCGAGGTTGAGGTGGGATTAGACTGCCAAGTGAATACCAATCGCAAGACGTTAAAGCTTGATCACGTGATAGAACGCCGCGCTTTGTACGATCTTGCTGTGAACTCCGGGTTCGAAAGTTCTTGCCTAGGCTACAAAGGGCCGCCGCTTTTGCTGACAGCAGGGCGTCATCCTGACACGGCAATTTCTGGTGAAATCATAAAGGGAATGGATTTTAACTTTGGCCATATCCCAGTTGACGGCATGGATTTCATCGACTTGGGTGATGGTCAGATGGGTTGGATAAATAGCCGATTGATCAGCCCAGACACTTGCACTGCAATGGCTGGCTAAAAGCTGCGGCGGGCGTTCAGGGCGGCCGTAATCGTACCGTCGTCGAGGTAATCAAGTTCCCCACCAACAGGCACACCTTGCGCCAGTGATGTTACCGTCACATCTGGCAGTTGGTCAGAAATATAATGCGCTGTTGTTTGTCCGTCGATTGTGGCTCCGAGTGCGAGAATGACTTCGGTAATGTCCTCGCTCTTGATCCGATCGATGAGTTTTGGAATACGAAGTTCATGAGGGCCAACCGCGTCAAGTGCTGACAGCGTCCCTCCCAGTACATGATAGGTCCCTTTGAAGACTTGACTGCGTTCCATGGCCCAAAGGTCGGCGACGTCTTCAACAACGCAAATCTGCCCATTTGCCCGTTTCTCACTTGTGCAAATATCACAGACATCAGTCGTGCCGATATTGCCGCAATTAAGGCATTCGCGGGCAGTCGCCCCAACGCGGTGCATTGCCTCAGCCAAAGGAATGAGGACGAGACTACGTTTCTTGATCAGATGCAGAACTGCGCGCCGGGCTGAGCGCGGGCCAAGACCGGGAAGCTTTGCAAGCAGGGAAATCAGGTTGTTAAGATCGTCGGTGCCTTGAGTCATAGGTCGCATCCGAATTTTCGCGAAAATTCGTGTGGGGGCCAGCCCCCAAGCCCCCGGGATATAGAAAGAACCAAAGAAGCTAATCCGGGGCTTAGAATGGGAGGTTCATGCCTGGCGGCAGGCCAAGGCTTTCTGTCATTTTTTGCATCTCAGACTGCGCCCGCTCGTTCGCTTTTTGCTGCGCATCTTTGATGGCGGCAAGGATCAGGTCCTCGACCACTTCTTTTTCATTGGGGTCAAAGATCGAGGGGTCGATGTCGAGGCTCTTAAGTTCGCCTTTGGCCGTCGCTGTCGCCTTCACAAGGCCCGCGCCACTTTCGCCTGTGACCACGACGTTTTCGAGGTCGTCCTGCATTTGGGCCATTTTGCCCTGCATATCTTGTGCTGACTTCATCATCTTGGCCATATCACCAAGCCCGCCGAGTCCTTTGAACATCTGCGTTCTCCTTTATTCGTTTGTATAGAGATACGGTCCTGCCGCGGCTCGGACAAGGGGTGTGGGCCTTATTCGTCGTCGAATGGGTCCCATTCTTCGTCCACTTCCGGTAGTGCGTCTACAAAAGCATCCTGAGTTTTTTCGGCTTCAGTCCGGATGTCAGTAATTTTGGCCTTTGGGAAGGCTGCGATTACCGCTTGCACGAGAGGGTGCGCTTGTGCCTGTGCTTTGACTGCATTGTCGGCGGCGTCGCGGACTTCAGCGATTGTTTCACCGCCACCTGCGTCGCTGACGGTAATCACCCAGCGGTTGCCAGTCCATGCTTGCAGGCGTGATCCCAGCCGTCCGATAAGATCACGAGATGCGTCTGCGGTTGGTTGCACTTCGATCCGACCGGGCTGGTAGGCAACAAGGCGGATGCCAGTTTCGATTTCGACCAGCAGCTTTACATCACGGTGGCGGCGGATCAGATCAACGATATCCTCAAAGCGCGCGTAGTGTTGCAGGGCGTCTGTTGCGAGGGCGGTGGCAGTTTGTGCCCCAGATGCTGACGGTCCGGAAGGACCGCTGTGCGTTGGTGCTGGTGCGCTGCCGATCGCTTGCGTTGCACCACCTTGTGGTGCCGGGCGTCCACCGCCGTTTGGTCCTGCGGGCGGTGGTGTCGCGTCTTTGAGTTTGCGCACCAATTCGTCTGGTGTTGGTAGGTCTGCTACATGCGTCAAGCGGATCACTGCCATTTCAGCGGCCATCATCGCGTTCGGCGCTGCGGCCACTTCTTCGAGCGCTTTGAGCAGCATTTGCCACATCCGCGTCATGACCCGCATCGGCAGTTCGTCAGCCATGGCTTGTCCGCGTGTGCGTTCATCTGGGCTGATGGTGGGATCATCTGCTGCGTCTGGTGTGATTTTTATAACGCTGACCCAATGGGTGATTTCGGCAAGGTCCCGCAGGATCGCCAAAGGATCAGCCCCGTCAGCGTATTGGGCGCTCAGTTCGGTGAGGGCGTCAGCCGCGTCACCGCGCAAGATCATGTCGAACAGGTCGAGGACGCGGCCCCGATCCGCAAGGCCAAGCATCGCCCGCACTTGGTCAGCGGTGGTTTCGCCTGCCCCATGCGAAATAGCTTGGTCGAGCAATGATTGCGCATCTCGCGCTGACCCTTCTGCGGCACGGGTAATCAAAGCAAGCGCGTCATCGTTGATGTGTGCGCCTTCTGATGCAGCTGTTTTGCGTAACAAGCCAATCATGACTTCGGGTTCGATCCGACGTAAATCAAAGCGCTGACACCGAGATAAGACTGTAACCGGGACTTGCCTGATCTCGGTTGTCGCGAAGATGAATTTGACGTGTGCGGGCGGTTCCTCAAGCGTCTTCAATAGTGCGTTAAATGCATTCTTGGACAGCATGTGAACTTCATCGATGATGTAGATCTTGTAGCGTGCAGAGGCGGCGCGGTAGTGGACCGAGTCGATAATCTCGCGGATATCACCAACGCCTGTGCGTGATGCTGCGTCCATTTCCATCACATCGACGTGGCGACCTTCCATGATGGCCACACAATGTTCGCATGTCCCGCACGGTTCTGTTGTTGGTTTGCCGGTCCCGTCAGGCCCAATGCAGTTCATGCCTTTAGCAATGATCCGGGCCGTTGTGGTTTTACCTGTGCCCCGGATGCCCGTCATGATGAACGCTTGCGCGATGCGATCAGCCTCAAACGCGTTCTTGAGCGTACGCACCATGGCGTCTTGGCCAACAAGATCAACAAACGTCTCTGGTCGGTATTTGCGGGCGAGGACCTGATAGGCGGGAGCGTCAGACATAAACGGGCTTTCGGGATTCTGTGTATTGGGTCAAACTACGGGTAAGGGTGGGCGACGTCCACCGTTAGCGAGGTGCGGATGGGATTTACGATATTTGAGGTTGAGATTGGCGCGGGGCGGGTCGCTTTGGCACCGATGCCTTTGGAGGCTGAGGATATTCTTCAAATTGCGCAGTGGGGGGCTGATTTTGTCGTTTCGCTGACTGAAATCAATGAAGGGCCAACGGCGACGATACAGAGCCAGCTTTCGCTTTGTGGTGTGCGTTGGGTGCATGTTCCTATCGTGGATTTTGGCGTTCCTGATGCGGATGTTAGTGAGGCGTTAGATGCTGTTGTTGCAAAGACGGTCGTAGCCCTGCTGCAGGGCCGTCGCGTTCTATTCCACTGTATGGGTGGCTGTGGTCGATCTGGGATGGCCGTGATGCGGGTCATGCATGTGATGGGTGTTGAAGATGCCTTGGAAAAGCTGCGTAAAGTCCGGCCTTGTGCCGTTGAAACGGAAGCACAGGCCGCATGGGCATTGCGGCCTGTTATAAATGGTGGCTAGCGTTTCTTCTTTTTGACGGCTGTTTTGACTGATTTGCCGAATTTTTTGTTGCGCTCGCGGGCCTGCGCGATGGTTTCTGTGGCTTTTGCGTCTTCGCGCCGTAGCTTTTGGAAGCGCTTAAGCCGGTCTGGCGTCACGTCGCCCGCTTTGATCGCAGCCGTGACTGCACATCCGGGTTCGCTTTCGTGTTTGCAGTTTCGAAACCGGCATTGATGTTCAATCGAGGATATTTCAGCAAAAACTTCGTTGATGCCAGCCACAACATCCGCGACCCCAAGCCCACGCATGCCGGGGGTGTCGATCAGCCA
>JAPKCP010000273.1 GCA_028822885.1 Yoonia sp.
CAGGTCAGCGAACTGGGATTTGAGGAGGGCTTCGGCGTATTCATCGCTTGCAGTGCTGTCATAGACCACGCCGCCGCCCACGTTCATCGTCACGCTGTGATCGTCGCGGCAAACAAGGGTTCGGATCGCCACGCTGAACTCCATCGCATTGTCGGGCGCGATCCATCCAATGGCACCACAATAGGCGTTGCGCGGTTGGCTTTCGAGTTCTCGGATGATCTGCATCGCACGGATTTTGGGCGCTCCGGTGATCGACCCACAGGGGAACATCGCCATGAAAAGGTCTTGGATCGTGGTGTTTGGGAGCAGTTTTGACGTGATGGTTGAGGTCATTTGGTGCAGGGTCGCGTAGCGTTCGACGTCAAACAGGTCAGGCACTTTGACGCTGCCGACCTGCGACACGCGGCTCATGTCGTTGCGCAGCAGATCAACGATCATCAGGTTTTCAGCCCGGTTCTTTTCAGACGCCTGAAGTTCGTCGCGCAGGGTGTCGTCCATCGCCTGATTGTCGCCGCGCGGCGCTGTCCCTTTCATCGGGCGTGTCGTGAAAGTCCCATCCGTTTCAAGCGCAAAAAACAGCTCTGGCGATCGTGAAAGCAGGGCAGGGCCGCCAAGATCGACAAGCGCCCCATGCGGGACCGGTTGCCGTTTGCATAATTGTTGGTACAGCGCCGTGACCGTCCCCTGATAGCGCGAGGATAGGGGAAATGTGAGGTTCGCCTGATAGATGTCACCTGCTGCGATGTAGGCGTGGATCGCCTCAAACGCTGTCGCATAGCGGTCGGCATCCCAAATGGGTTCGGGGCGATCAAGCGTCGCAGTTGTCGGTGTATCAGTGGCGGTTATGCCTGTTGGTTGGTCAAATACCCCAAAATGAATGAAGGGGAGTTCGCGGTTTTCTGGCATCAAGGGCCGGAGTTTTGAAGATGTTAGATAGCCAAATTCATAGGACACATATCCTGCTAGCCATTTTCCATCAGCTTGTGCGCGTGCCATCGCTGCAAAGGCTGCGTCGACCGTGTCGGGGGTATCCGCGCGAATAATCTCAGAAGGGGCGGAAAAGTGTGTTCCAGACCCAAGCGGTCCACGATCAAAAGTGACGCTTTGTCCCAGCATCGGCGTCAAAAGTCCGCAGCGATCCGCAGGTCACGCAGCGGGCGGACAACGTCAATCGCTTGCTGATAAATCGGATGCGCTTTGTAGGCGGCGAGCGCCGTGTCGTCTTTAAATTCCGCATAAACGACAACGTCGACTTCGCCCGACAGCGCATCAACTTGGCTATTTTGCACAACTTCAAAGGTGGATGCGTGTGGAATGTCTTTGAGCAGCCAAAGCCCATCAACAATCCGTTTCAGGTCTTTGGTATCTGCCGCACTAAAGAAGACGACGTGGCGAATGAATGATCTGTTTGACAAAGCGAAACCTGTGCCCGTTGAAAGTACCTATTGCGCAAGACATTTGTCGCAGTCTGGGTTGGGTTGCAAGGGGACAAAATGACACCAGCGCTTCAGACCAAAATGCGGTAATCCGACCCGCCACTTCACAACCCCGTTAGGACTGTCTTGCATGATCCCTTCAATGCCATACCTATAATCGAGTATTAGGATAAGGATCACCATGACCCGATTGTTCGCTGCCGCCTTAGCCGTCATCATACCGATGTCCGCAACAGCCGAAGACGCCGTCACTACATTCACTCTCGATAACGGCATGGATGTCGTTGTGATCGAGGACAACCGCGCCCCAGTCGTCACACATATGGTGTGGTACAAAACCGGATCAGCGGATGAACCCGTTGGCGCATCTGGGGTCGCCCATTTCCTAGAACATCTGTTGTTCAAAGCCACGGATGTGCTTGAGGCGGGTGAATTTTCCGCGACTGTTGCCGCGAATGGTGGCTCGGACAACGCTTTTACCAGCTACGATTACACCGGGTATTTCCAACGCATTGCTGCTGACCGCCTCGAGCTGATGATGCAGATGGAAAGCAACCGGATGAATAACCTGCGCATCACTGAGGCTGATATTGAGACAGAACGTCAGGTGGTTCTTGAAGAACGTAACCAACGCACTGAGAATAATGCAGGTGCCTTAGCCCGCGAACAGTTCAGGGCTGCCCTGTATCAAAACCACCGCTACGGCGTCCCCATTATTGGGTGGAAGCATGAAATGGAGCAATTATCGCTTGATGATGCTCTCGACTTTTACGACCTCTACTATTCCCCCAATAACGCGATCTTAGTTGTGGCCGGGGATGTGGATCCAGATGCGGTTAGGGCCTTGGCTGAAACTTATTACGGTGTGATCCCCGCAGAGCCGAACCTGCCAGAGCGTATTCGCCCAGAAGAGCCGCCCCAGAGGGCTGAGCGTCGGATCACTTATGTTGATCAGCGCGTCTCGCAACCATATTTGACACGCAGCTATCTGGCACCAGAACGCGATGCGGGTGCGCAGGAAGAGGCGGCAGCCTTGGTTTACTTGGCTGATCTGCTTGGTGGATCATCGTTCACATCCGTCTTGGGCATCGCGCTACAGTTTGAAACCCAAAAGGCCGTCTATAGTGGCGCTGGATATAGTGGGTTGTCGCTTGATGACACATCTTTTAGTATCTCAGTCGCTCCCGCCGAAGGGGTCAGCCTGTCGGAGGTCGAGGCCGCGATGGACGCTGCAATCGCTGCATTTCTTGAGGCTCCGATTGACGAGGACCGTATGACCAGTATCCGCACCCAAATGCGTGCGTCTGAGATTTATGCGCTTGATAATGTCGCAGGCATTGCCCGCCGATACGGGGCTGCATTGACCCAAGGGCTGACCATTCAAGATGTGCAAGACTGGCCTAAAATTTTGCAATCTGTGACAGCAGAAGACGTGAAAGCCGTCGCCACCAAAGTCCTGAACCGAGATCAAGCCGTCACCGGTTGGGTTGTGTCTAGCCAAGAGGAGGCACGCTAATGCTACGCTTTATTCTGACAGCCGCGTTTGCGGTCTCTGCGACGGTTGTGTCGGCTGCGGTCGATATCAAAACCATTACATCACCGGGTGGCATCAACGCGTGGGTCGTCGAAGAACCTTCGATCCCATTTGTCGCCCTTGAAATCCGTATTCGCGGCGGTGCGTCTTTGGACGAGGCGGGTAAGCGTGGTGCGGTCAACCTCATGATGGGGCTGCTCGAAGAAGGCTCTGGCGACTTGAACGCGCAGGCGTTTCAGACAAAGCGGGAAAATCTTGCTGCGTCCTTTGGATATCGGGCGTCTGACGATACAATTTCGCTATCTGCGCAATTCCTGACCGAAAATCAGGACGAGGCTTTGGCTTTGTTCAAACAGTCGCTGATCAATCCAACGTTCGACCAAGACGCAATTGAGCGGGTGCGCGCACAGGTGATCTCTGGGATTAACAGCGACGCAAAGAATCCCAACCGGATCGCTGGTGCATTCTTTGATGGGGCTGCATTTGGCGGTCATCCATATGGCACGGGCATGGATGGCACAGTTGAGACTGTGTCCAGTTTGACCCAAGATGACTTGATCGCCGCGCACCGCAATGTACTGACACGCGACCGGCTGTTTGTGTCCGTTGTGGGCGATGTTACCGAGGCTGAGATTGGACCGCTATTGGACGATCTGCTTGGTGATCTTCCTGCCGAAGGACCGCCTTTGCCTGACGATGTGGACTTTGGCCTTGCGGGGGGGCTGACCGTCATTGATTTTGAGACGCCGCAATCTGTGGCGTTGTTTGGTCACGCGGGGATAAAGCGCGATGATGACGATTTCTTTGCCGCTTTCATCATGAACCAAATTCTTGGGGCAGGCGGGTTTGAGAGCCGCTTGATGAACGAGGTACGTGAAAAGCGGGGCCTGACGTATGGGATCAGCACATTCCTTGTGCCGAAGTTTCACGCGGAAATGGTTCTTGGGCAGGTCGCTTCGTCCAATGCAACGATCGCTGAAGCGATTGATGTAACACGGGCCGAATGGGCGCGGATGGCCAATGAGGGTGTGACTGCAGATGAACTGGCCACCGCGAAAACCTTTTTGACGGGTGAATATCCCCTGCGATTTGATGGAAACGGGAAGATTGCAGACATCATGGTTGGCATGCAGATGATTGGCCTGCCGCCAGAGTATGTGGTCAACCGCAACGACTATATTGAGGCGGTGACATTGACAGAGATTAACCGCGTGGCTGGTGAACTGCTTGATCCAGAGGCGTTGCATTTCGTTGTCGTAGGTCAGCCGGTGGGGCTGGAAAACACCCAATAGTCTTTTCCAAAAGACTATTTTCTACACCAGACTTTTCGGATGGAAAGTCTGGGTCTCACCTCGCAGAATCAACGCGGGTTATGCTATACCTTGTGGCATGACCCATGTTGACCCCCAGATAAAGCCGCAGCC
>JAPKCP010000274.1 GCA_028822885.1 Yoonia sp.
CAGCAATGGCGTCAGCGTCATATTTGGGCAATGCCCGCTTTAAGATCGGAACCGGCAATGCGCTTGTCATGACATCCTCGGCAAGCTGCCGTGCCTCGTCCAATAGCGCTGCGTCCGCGACCGCGTCTACCAACCCATTTTGTAAAGCGGCTTGTGCCGTCATCGGCTTGCCATTTGCCATCATTGCCAGCGCGGTCGCGACATTAACAATGCGGGGTAACCGTACCGTACCACCGGCACCGGGGATCAGACCAAGCAGCACCTCGGGCAATCCAAAACGGGCCGCCTTGTCTGCAATCCGGTAATGGCACCCCATCGCAATCTCAAGCCCACCACCAAGCGCGCTGCCTTGGATCGCCGCAATCCAAGGCTTTGAGGTCCCCTCAAGTGCAAGGATCACATCGGGTAGATGTGGCTCCACTGGCGGCTTGCCAAACTCACGTACATCCGCGCCAGCGACAAAAGTCTTGCCTGCGCAGATCAGAACAACCGCGCGAATATCGGCGGCTGCTTCGGTCGTAGCGACGGCATCCACTAGCCCCTGACGCACCGCTTGCGACACCGCATTCACCGGCGGATTGTCGATTGTGACAATCGCAACGGGCCCTTCTGTGCGCATCGACACGGTCATTTAAGAAAACGCCTGCATGCCGGTGATGCCACGACCCAAGATCAAGGCGTGCACATCATGTGTGCCCTCATAAGTGTTCACCGCTTCAAGGTTCATAACGTGCCGGATAACACCATATTCGTCACTAATTCCATTGCCGCCGTGCATGTCCCGCGCTTCCCGCGCCATAGCCAGTGCCTTACCGCAATTGTTCCGCTTCATCATCGAAATAAGTTCTGCCGGTGCCGTATGATCATCAAACATGCGCCCTAACTGCAGCGCACCTTGAAGACCCAAAGCAATTTCAGTTTGCATATCGGCCAGCTTTTTCTGGATCAATTGGGTTTGGGCAAGCGGCTTTCCGAATTGCTTGCGATCCATCGTGTAATTGCGGGCAGCATGAAAACAGGCCTCTGCCGCGCCCATCGCGCCCCAAGCAATACCAAAACGCGCCCGGTTAAGACAACCGAATGGCCCAGCTAGGCCACTTACATTTGGCAGTAGGTTTTTTTCGGGGACAAAGACTTCATCCATTTGGATCATGCCGGTAGTCGAAGCCCGCAGCGAAAACTTGCCCTCAATTTTTGGAGCAGAAAGACCCTTCATCCCTTTTTCAAGGATAAACCCTTTGATTTCAGCAGCATGTGAATCTGACTTTGCCCAGACGATGAAAACATCAGCGATGGGACTATTCGTTATCCAGTTCTTCGCACCGGATAAAAGATAGCCACCATCAACAGGTTTTGCCCGTGTTATCATGCTGCCAGGGTCAGATCCTGCGTCAGGTTCGGTCAGGCCAAAGCAACCGACCCATTCACCAGCGGCTAGTTTCGGCAGAAATTTAGCGCGCTGTTCGTCGGTGCCATAGGCAAAGATTGGATGCATAACGAGGCTAGATTGCACTGACATCGCAGATCGGTACCCGCTGTCCACGCGTTCTACTTCGCGGGCAATAAGCCCATAACTGACGTAGTTTGCTTCAACCCCGCCGAACGCTTCTGGCAACGTTGCACCCAAAAGTCCCAATTCACCCATTTCGAACATGATATCGCGGTCAAATACTTCCTTTCGGTTGGCTTCGACGACGCGCGGAAGAAGGCGATCCTGACAATACGCGTGTGCGCTGTCGCGGATCATGCGCTCTTCTTCACTTAACTGCCCCTCAATGAGAAATGGATCATCCCAAACCAAAGCTGCCGGTTTTGCGCGTGCAAGTTCAGGTGTTTGCAGCGGATTTATATCGTGAGAGGCGACTGGCATTGACGGATTCCTTGGCTCGATTTCATAAACTCTAAAATTTCATACACGAAACTTCAAGCTTGAAATAAATTTCCAACAAGGCCATGGTCAATCCAGAATCGTATGGGGAGATGGCGACAGATGCGGATTGTTTGCTTAGGTGGTGGACCTGCGGGCCTCTATTTTGCTATTTCTATGAAGCTGCGGGACCCCTCTCATGATGTCACCGTACTTGAGCGTAACAAAGCCGATGATACGTTTGGATGGGGCGTTGTTTTATCTGACGAGACGTTGGATAATTTACACGCCAACGACCCGAAAAGTGCCGCTGCCATTCGGGATAACTTTGCCTATTGGGACGACATAGCGCTTCACTTCAAAGGTGAACGCATGGTGTCGACTGGACATGGTTTTTGTGGGATTGGCCGTAAAACGCTTTTATTGCTGCTCCAAGAACGCGCATGCGAATTGGGCGTTGATCTGCAGTACGAAACGAATGTCGAAAGTGCAGAGGCTTATCGCGACGACTACGAAGTAGTGGTTGCTTGCGACGGGCTGAATTCGCGCACGCGGATGTTGTATCAGGACACCTTCAAGCCCGAAGTCGATGAAAGGCTATGCCAGTTTGTTTGGCTAGGCACCCATCAAACGTTCAAAGATGCCTTCACCTTTATCTTTGAGGAAACCAAGCATGGTTGGCTTTGGGTTCACGCATATCAATTTGATGAAAATACGGCGACGTTCATCGTAGAATGCACGCAAGAAACCTTTGATGCTTGGGGCTTCGCCAATAGGTCCCAGCAAGAGTCGATTGCGATCTGTGAGGACATCTTCAAAGACCATCTTGGCGGCCACGCCTTGATGACCAATGCCAACCATATTCGAGGGTCTGCTTGGATCAGGTTCCCACGTGTCCTGTGCGAAAAGTGGAGTCATGAAAATGTGGTGTTGTTAGGCGATGCCGCTGCAACCGCGCATTTTTCCATCGGGTCAGGGACCAAATTAGCGCTGGAAAGTGCCGTCGCATTAGCCGAACAGATCAATGAAAAACCGACGTTAAAAGAGGCGTTCGCGGTTTATGAGGATGATCGACGGCTGGAGGTTTTGCGATTGCAGTCTGCTGCGCGAAATTCGCTGGAGTGGTTTGAGCAAGTCGAACGCTACCTTGAATTAGATCCTGTTCAGCTGAATTATTCGATGCTGACACGGAGCCAGAGAATAAGTCACGAGAACCTGCGCGAACGTGATCCTAGATGGCTTGCGTCGGCAGAACGCTGGTTTATGGATCAAGCAGGTGAGGCCCCAGACGCACCACTACGTGCACCAATGTTCACGCCATTTAAGCTGCGCGACATGTCACTCAAGAACCGCATCGTTGTTTCTCCTATGGCGCAATACAAGGCAAAGGACGGGACGCCCAACCACTGGCATCTGATCCATTATGGCGAGAGGGCCAAAGGCGGCGCAGGTCTGGTTTATACCGAAATGACCTGCGTGAGCGCCGAAGGGCGGATCACTCCTGGATGCACTGGACTATATACACCCGAACATGAAGTGGGCTGGAAGCAGCTGACTGATTTTATTCATGCAGAAACAGATGCTAAGATTTGCTGCCAGATTGGCCATTCGGGGCGCAAAGGTTCGACCAATATCGGGTGGGAGGGCATGGATGCACCTCTAGCTAACGGAAATTGGGACACGGTTTCGGCCTCGGCGATATCTTGGTCCGAAAACAACGCGACACCGCGCGAGATTTCTCAAGGTGAAATGGATCAAATCAAAGCCGAGTTTGTAGCTGCCACCAAAATGGCTGATCGAGCAGGTTTTGACATGATAGAGCAGCACGCAGCGCACGGGTATCTTGTTTCTTCGTTCATATCGCCCGTGTCGAACAGGCGCGCTGATCAGTATGGTGGGACCCTAGAAAACCGGATGCGCTGGCCGCTTGAGGTTTTCGCAGCCATGCGTGCAGTATGGCCTGAGAGCAAGCCAATGTCGGTGCGGATTTCTGCAAATGACTGGGTCGGCGATGAAGGTATTACACCGGACGAAGCGGTCGATATCGCAAAAATGTTCGCGCAGGTTGGTGCCGATCTAATTGATGTATCTGCAGGGCAAACCACAATTGATGCGCGTCCTGTTTATGGTCGTATGTACCAAACACCGTTCTCGGACCGCATTCGCAACGAAGCCCATGTGCCGACTATGGCTGTGGGTAACATCTACGAAGCGGATCACGCGAATTCAATCTTGATGGCGGGTCGTGCTGATCTGGTTGCCGTTGGTCGTCCACACTTGGCGAACCCCTATTGGACGTTGCATGAGGCCGCCAAAATCGGTGACCGAGCAGCGACTGACTGGGCAAAACCATATGAAGCTGGGCGTGATCAAATGTGGAGGCTGAGCGATCGCGAGGCCGAAATGGCGGGCAAAGTATGAATATCGTAGGCAAACATGTTGTTATTACCGGAGGCGGATCTGGTGTTGGCGCAGAAACGGCGCGGCAGTTTTCAAGCGCTGGCGCGAAAGTCACAATTAT
>JAPKCP010000275.1 GCA_028822885.1 Yoonia sp.
TACTTCTTCAAAGCAACCAAGATTTGGGCAAGCAGTTCTTCTTGCGTCGGGCCAGCTGGTGCCGCGGGCACTGCTACTGGCTCTGGGCCTTTGGATTTGTTCACAGCTTTCACCAACATGAACACCACAAATGCGATGATCAGGAAGTTGATGATCGCCATGATGAAACGGCCATAAGCAAAGACTGCCCCGCCTGCTTCGTCAGCAGCAGCGATTGTCGCATAATCGCCACCAAGATTGACGAACAAGCCACCAAAATCAACGCCACCCATGAAAAGGCTGATGATTGGGTTGATCAGGTCAGCCACGAGGCTGCCCACGATTGCCGTGAACGCGGCACCGATGATGATACCAACAGCCATGTCCATGACATTGCCTTTGGCGATAAAGTCTTTGAATTCGTTGATCATGATAGTCCCCACATTTTATGTCCCAGCGCTATTGGTCTGATGCCAATTGCGCGCTTGCGCACACCCCTATCTCAGGTTCGAGAGAAAACCATGGGTTTTATTAAGCGCTGTTCCCCCTAAGTTAAGCGCAACGCATCACTGACTCAGGAATAACAACATGACATCCCTTGCCGATTTTCCAATAACGTCACGCTGGGCTCCAATGGACCCAAACGTTATTCAACTTTATTCCTTTCCAACACCAAATGGCGTGAAGGTCGCAATTGCGCTTGAAGAAATGGAACTTGCATACGAACCCCACTTGGTGACGCTGGCTGACAGTGACGTCAAAAGCCCTGCGTTCCTATCGCTCAACCCAAACAACAAAATCCCAGCGATTATTGACCCCAACGGCCCTAATGGTCCACTTGGCCTTTGGGAAAGCGGTGCAATCTTGCTTTATCTGGGTGAGAAATCAGGCAAGTTTATTGGGAAAACTGCTGCTGAAAAGGCCACGATTACCCAGTGGCTGATGTTTCAGATGGGTGGCCTTGGGCCAATGTTTGGGCAGATGGGTTTCTATTATAAATTCGCTGGCAAAGACATCGAAGACCCCCGCCCCCGCGAAAAATACCGGGATGAAGCAAAGCGTCTGCTCGCTGTCTTGGATGGTGCGTTGGAAGGCCAAGATTGGATCGCTGGCGACTATTCCATTGCGGATATTGCCATCGCGCCATGGCTCAATGCGTTGACCTTCTACGGGACACGCGATGCGGTTGGTTTTGACACCCTACAAAACGTGCCCGCCTATTTGGACCGCTTCCTCGCACGAGCGGCTGTGGCGAAGGGCATGAATATACCCGCACGCCCCGTTTAACCCGGCAGCTTACCTGACAAAACGTATTCCAAAATCTGAACGACCTGCTGCGGCGTTTCCACAACGGCAAGCGCCGCGGCATCTACCTCTTTCAACGCATGTTGGTGATCAGCCCCGTGCATCACAATCAGTGACTTGCCAAGCGCAGCGGCCATGCCAGCATCAAACGCAGCGTTCCACTGTTTGTACTTCTCACCAAAGCGCACAACGACGATATCCGCTGTTTCAATCCCGTGGCGAGTCCGGATCGCGTTCAGTTTTGCGCCTTTATTATCATGCCAGAACTTAACCGGCTCAGCGCCCATGATCGCCACACCGCAATCATCCGAAGATGCATGATCCGTCACTGGGGCAGCGAAGGTCACATCTAACGCACGCGCGCCGGCGATAATCTCATCACGCCAATCAGTATGGATTTCACCTGATAGATAAATTTTCATGAGCGTCTCTCTTTCGTCTAGCTTAAAATATCACTGTCGGATGCTGCACGATTAACCACGCAACACACCGCCAGTTGCTTTTGTGACTTTCTCAACGATCTTGGCTGCAACAGCCTCAATCTCTTTGTCTTTCAGCGTCGCCTCAGTCGGCTGCAAACGCACAGTCACCGCAAGAGATTTTTTACCTTCACCAAGCGATCCCCCGATGAATTCATCAAATATCCGCACGTCTGTGATCAAAGCTTTGTCAGCACCCGCCGCCGCATTGACCAGCGTCAACGCTTCAACATTTACATCCACGACAAAGGCAAAATCGCGCTCAACCGCTTGCAAGTCAGTAACCTTCAATGCGGGCCGCGCAATGGTCTTTTTCTTAGGTAGCGGGATTTCGTCAGGATACAAAGTAAAGGCCACGGCTGGCCCCTTTATATCCATTTCACGCAGGATTTTTGGGTGAATTTCACCAAACACGCCCATGACCTTCTTTGGCCCAAGGCAGATGCGCCCGTGCCGACCCGGATGCCACCATGCTTCACCGCCGCGCAAAACTTGCACTTTGGCAGGCGCGCCAATTGCGGACAAAATCGCCTCTGCATCGGCCTTGGCGTCATACACATCAACCACACGAGATTCGCCCAGCACATCTTTGGGACCCGTCCGACCGATCAAAATACCCGCAACCTGCAGGTGTTGCTCGCCCGGTTCACCCCCTTGGAATGCATGACCGACCTCAAACAAGGCCATGTCCGCAAAGCCGCGCGCTTGATTGCGTGATGCTGCCCGCAAAAGGCCCGGCAAAAGGCCCGGACGCATGTGGGACATATCGGTAGAGATCGGATTTTCAAGCATGGTCGCGTCGTCACCACCGCCGAACAGGCTAGCTGCTTGCGCGTCAATAAAGCTGTAGGTCACACATTCGTTGTATCCAAGCGCCACCGCCGTACGCCGCGCTGCAGATGAACGCCGCTGCATCGGGGTCAGGACTGGCTTTGGCACACCGGGGATGCGTGGCAGTGGTTTGCCAACTAGTTTGGTGAGGGAGGCAATCCGTGCAACCTCTTCGACCAAATCAGCCTCGCCCTGAACGTCAGGTCGCCAAGACGGCACATGCGCCATGTTTCCTTCAAGACGGAAACCGAGCGCTGTGAGCGTTTGGCGCTGCGTGCTTTCTGGAATATCCATCCCAACAAGTGAAATTACGCGCTTTGCATCAAGTTTATAAGCCCGCGATACATCAGGCACTTGGCCTGCGACGATCAGCTGCGATGCTTCGCCACCTGCGTGATCGACAATCATCCGCACCGCATGTTCCAAACCTTCGGGCGTGAAGGACGGATCAACACCGCGTTCAAACCGGTACCGGGCGTCGGAATTTATCTTCAAAGCACGACCGGCATATGCGATCTGAACTGGATCCCAATAGGCACTTTCGACGAACACGTTCACCGTATCTTCGGTACATCCAGTGTCGACGCCGCCCATAATGCCCGCAATGCTTTGCGCACCATTATCGTCTGAAATGACCATTTGGCCCGCTTGCAGTGTGTAATCTTTATCATCTAGCGCTGTGATCGTTTCACCGCCCACAGCCCGATGCACCCGCAAATCACCAGCCACTTTGTCAGCGTCGAAAACGTGCAAAGGGCGGTTCTGATCGTAAGTGAAAAAGTTGGTCACATCGACAAGAAAAGAGATCGGACGCAAGCCAATCGCGCGCAGTTGGTTTTGCAACCAAGCAGGCGATGGACCGTTTGTGACGCCTTTGATCAAGCGGCCCGTGAAGACAGCACAACCATCAAGAGTATCGGCGTCGATGGACACAGACAGGTTAGACTGGAAAGTCGCTGGAACGATTTCAACGTCGCAAGGTTTCATCTTGCCAAGGCCACGCGCTGCCAAATCACGGGCTATGCCACGTATACCAAGGGCATCAGGGCGGTTGGGCGTGATCGCAATTTCAATCACTGGATCAACTTTGGAAGGATCATTCTTCGCAAGCCAATCGGCGAAGGTCTGACCGACCTCTCCCGATGGCAATTCGATGATGCCATCGTGTTCGTCCGACAGCTCCATCTCGTGCTCTGAACACATCATGCCAAAACTCTCAACACCCCGAATTTTACCGACGCCTATCGTGATATCGAGGCCGGGCACATACGTCCCCGGTGACGCAATAACGACGGTGATCCCTGCCCGCGCGTTTGGTGCGCCACAGATGATCTGGGTTAGACCGTCTTTCGTGTTCACTTGGCATATCTTCAGCTTGTCCGCGTCGGGATGCTTTTCAGCGCTTTCGACATAGCCAATCGTGAAACTGGATAGCTTTTCAATCGGGTTTTCAATGCCTTCAACCTCAAGTCCGAGGTCGGTCAACACCTCTGAGATTTCAGCCACGGAGGCCTGCGTGTCGAGGTGCGTTTTCAGCCAAGAGAGCGTGAATTTCATAAGGGTCTTCCGTGCATCAGATGTGTTGATGCTGTCCTACCGCAAACGCTGTCGGGGGGGAAGTGTGAGAGTGTGGGAGCCTCCGGCGGGGATTTGGAAAGAACCAAAGACGCGATGGGGAGCGATCTTATGGGTAGGTTGGTGTCCGGCCTAGGAGATCGTCGAGTTGGCGACCTATCCAGCCACGCGGAATCAAATGGCCACCGGG
>JAPKCP010000276.1 GCA_028822885.1 Yoonia sp.
GCGATTTATGATGCGATGGCGCGTTTGGCGCAGGACTTTAACGTGCGCTACCCGCTGGTTGATGGCCAAGGGAACTTTGGTAACATCGACGGTGATAACCCTGCGGCGGCGCGATATACTGAGGCCCGCATGACAGCGGCGGCCGAAGCATTGATGGAAGGGTTGACTGAAAACGCAGTCGATTACCGTCCGAACTATGACGGCACGCTTGAAGAACCTGTTGTTTTCCCAGCGGCCTTTCCAAACTTGTTGGCCAATGGATCAACTGGAATCGCAGTGGGTATGGCGACAAATATTCCGCCCCACAATTTGCACGAACTAATCGACGCCTGCTTGCACCTGATTAAAACGCCAGATGCGCGTGAAGAAACTTTGCTGAATTACATTCCCGGCCCTGATTTTCCGACAGGCGGTGTGATTGTTGAACCTAAAGAGAATATCGCTGAGGCGTACAGGACAGGGCGCGGGGCGTTCCGCCTACGCTCGAAATGGGAGATTGAGGATCTAGGGCGTGGTCAGTGGCAAATCATCGTCACTGAAATTCCTTATCAGGTCCAGAAATCAAAGCTGATCGAAAAGCTTGCTGAGATTATCCATATCAAGAAGGTTCCATTGCTGGCTGATGTCCGTGATGAGTCTGCCGAAGATATCCGTGTGGTGCTTGAACCCCGCTCACGTACGGTTGATCCTGAAATCCTTATGGGCATGCTGTTCAGAAATTCTGATCTGGAAACCCGCTTTAGCCTGAACATGAACGTTCTGATCGATGGGCTGATACCAAAAGTCTGTTCTTTGAAAGAGGTATTGCGGGCCTTCCTTGATCACCGTCAAGATGTTCTGATTCGCCGTTCTAAACACCGGATGGAAAAAATAGATCACCGGCTTGAGGTTCTTGATGGGTTCATCATTGCCTTCCTGCATCTGGATCGCGTGATCGACATCATTCGGTATGACGATACGCCAAAACCGGCTTTGACGACCGAAGACTGGGCCATCAAACATATTCGCGCGACGTCTGACAAAGACTATGTATCCCCGATTGGTGTGATCACTGACGCCGAAGTCGCGCTGACTGACGTACAGGCCGAGGCGATTTTGAACATGCGCCTGCGGTCTTTGCGCCGCTTGGAAGAGCTAGAGTTGGTCGCGGAACGTGATGCGCTGCGGGCGGAACGCGCCGTGCTGGTGGAATTACTTGGGTCAGTTGCGCTGCAATGGGACAAGATTTGTGAGCAACTGCGCGCGACACGTAAAGAATTTGGGCGCAACAGCGTTGGTGGTGCGCGCCGGACGCAATTCGCTGATGCAGGTGTGATCGTCGAGGTGCCGTTTGAGGCGATGATTGAGAAAGAACCGATCACGGTTGTCTGTTCGAAGATGGGCTGGGTGCGGGCCATGACAGGCCACATTGATCTGACCCGCGCGCTTAAGTTCAAAGACGGTGATGAGGCGCGGTTTGTGTTTCACGCGGAAACCACAGACCGGTTGCTGGTGTTCGGCGCAAATGGGCGTTTTTACACCATTACGGGTGCCAACCTTCCCGGTGGGCGCGGCATGGGGGAACCACTTCGCCTCATGATCGACCTGCCCAACGACGTTGAGATTATCGACATCATCATCCACAAACCGGGCATGCGTTTGTTCGTAGCCTCTAGTGAAGGCAATGGATTTGTGGTGCCAGAGGACGAGGTTTTGGCCCAAACTCGGACCGGGCGTCAGGTTCTGAACGTAGGATCAGCGCAGGCGTTGATCTGTAAGCGTGTGAACGGTGATACGGTGGCTGTTGTGGGTGATAACCGTAAGGTTCTTGTGTTCTCGATTGATGAATTGCCCGAAATGGGGCGCGGTAAAGGTGTGCGTTTGCAAAAGTACAAAGACGGTGGCCTGTCCGATGCCATCACTTTCCAGCGTGCTGATGGTCTGACTTGGCTTGATCCAGCAGGGCGGACACGGACCGAAAATAACCTTGAAGAGTGGACCGCCAAACGCGCAACGTCAGGTCGGATGGCACCGCGCGGCTTTCCACGCAACAACAAATTTACCTAAGGCACTTAGTCATACCCGCTGTGCACATCTGTTTTAGAGGTGCTGGTCAATAAGAATCGCATTGTCGTCGGGGTCCATCAACATGATGTGGGCGGGTCCCGCACTGTCAGGATCGCAAGTCGCCGTTAGCTCTATCCCCGCATCTTGTAGTCGCTTCTGGATCGCGCGAACGTCCTCAAAGTCACCGTAAGGCTGCGCGTTGTGATCCCATCCGGGATTAAACGTCAGCGTGTTGGCTGGGATGTGGCCTTGAAACAATCCCAGCAGTGTATCACCGTTCTTGAGGATGCAATAATTGTGCTCACTGTTGTCATTAAAAATGTCGAAGCCGAGCGTTTTATAAAATGTGATTGAGGCGGCGATATCCTTGACGTTCAAGCTGGTAGAAAATGCACCAAGCGCCATAATCTTCTCCTTCGTGGCTGATTATGCGACCTTAACCGCAAACGCCAAAATCACAAAAGTGCGTCACGTTTCGAAACCAAAAACGCTCTTTCCGCGTCATGTTGCGTTAATGCGATTGCCTGATCATATGTGGTGCTTGCGTTTGGATCACCCATGCGATCCAAAAGGTCCGCTTTGGCTGTGAAAAACGGTTGGTAGCCAACGATTCGTGGATCCTCTACGACAGAATTGAGGAGTGCCAGCGCCGCATCCAAGGACGTTGCATAGGACACAGCCATAGCCTGATTTATCCGCACAACCGGTGAAGGTTGAACCCGATAAAGTAGGTCATAAAGTGCCGAAATCTGGGACCAATCAGTCGTCTCCCAATCGCGGGCTTGGGCATGCAGGCCTGAAATCGCAGCTTGCAGTTGGTAAGGCCCAATACGGCCTTTTGGCAACGTGTCCTGCAAGATCGTGTCGCCCTCTGTGATTTTGGCGCGATCCCATCGGTTGCGGTTTTGCTGGGCAAGGGGGATCATCTGTCCAGTAGCGTTATGGCGGGCGATGCGGCGGGCATCATGCAAAAGCATCAAAGCCAAAAGCCCGGCAACTTCGGTGTCTTGGGGCAATAATCCGCGAATTGTCCGTGCTAAGCGAATTGCTTCATCACACAGCGAGGATTTGCCAGAACTGGCCCCGGTGTAGCCTGCATTGAAAATGAGGTAGATGACGGACAAAACTGCCTCCGTCCGGTCCGGAAGCATGTCTATGGATGGAATTTGATAAGGAATACCGGCTGCTGCGATTTTCCGTTTCGCGCGAACAAGTCGCTGCGCCATTGCGTCGGGCCGATCTAAAAAGGCATTTGCGATCTCTTCTGTATTTAGGCCACAAAGCGTGCGCAGTGTTAATGCCACTTGGGTTTTTTCGGCCAACGCCGGGTGGCAACATGTGAAAATCATCTCAAGGCGTTTGTCGGGGATCACGTGGTCACTGACCTCATCCGGCGTGTTCTCAAGATCAGCAAGATAGGACAGTTCAGGAACCTTGGCGTTGAACCGCGCGGCACGGCGTAACCGGTCGATGGCACGCCTGCGCGCGGTCGTGATCAGCCATGCGGCAGGAGCGCGGGGTAGGCCGTCGCGGGCCCAAACCTCTATTGCTTTTTCAACAGCGTCCTGCAAGCAATCCTCGGCTAACTGCATGCTACCCAATGATTTCGTGAGTGCGGCAAGGATGCGCCCCCACTCTTCGCGCGCGCAGCGATCAATGGCTTGGCGCAAAGAGTGGGGGGGCAGCATGCGGGGTTATTCCCAGACGATGACAGGGCGGATTTCGATCCGGCCAAACGACGAGGTTGGAATTTTTGCAGCTTGCGCGATTGCGTCGTCAAGGTCGCTGCATTCAAGCAAATAGTAGCCGCCAAGTTGTTCTTTTGTTTCAGCAAACGGACCATCGGTTGTGATGGCTTTGCCGTCACGGACGGTCACAGTTGTGGCGGTCGCGATGGGCTGCAGGGCGTCCGCGTGAAGGAGTCTTTTGCTATCGCTCATCTCGCTTGTGAAGTCGTTGTAGCCTTGCATGAACGGGCCAAACTCGGTCGTGCCGGGTTTTGGGCCTGTGCCCTCGGCAGCATAGATCAAACACATATATTGCATGGGGTGGTGTTCCTTGTTGGTCATAGGCGTCATTGCCCTTGTACCTACCAGACGAACGGGAATTGACGAAATCGACACCGCGGTAGGAATTTTTTAACCCCTATTGCGTAGGTCACAACCAAAGTCTTGATTTCTGTCCCGATTCCCACTAACTCGCCTGCAAAGTTGAACCGGGCCACGGTGGCCCTCTCATTTAAGGGCATTGGCACATGGCTAAGGCAAAGTTTGAACGTAACAAACCACACGTCAACATCGGTACAAT
>JAPKCP010000277.1 GCA_028822885.1 Yoonia sp.
CGTTAGCTGGCGGTGTGTCGTCGAGGCGGAGTGAATGATTAGTGACCGCGCATCGCCCAAGTTCGCGACGTGGCTGAAGATTTCAAGCGAATCGACCAATTTTACGCATGACTCGTAGCCGCCTTTGACTGCGATGGTGAACAATGCACCGGCGCCGCGTGGGCAGACTTTTTCAACGAGGTGCTGGTAAGGCGACGACGCCAGACCCGCATATGTCACGTAGTCCACGCGTGGATCGTTCTCGAGCCAATTTGCGAGTTTCATTGCGTTCTCAACATGGCGTTCCATCCGCAAGGACAGCGTTTCAATCCCGCAAAGCGTGTAGTGTGCAGCCTGTGGGTTCATCGTCATGCCAAGGTCACGCAGACCGATTGCAATGCCGTGGAACGTGAAGGCAAGCGGGCCGAATGTTTCAGAGAACTTCATACCGTGGTACGCAGGTTCTGGCTGGGACAGCGACGGGAATTTGTCATTCGCGGCCCAATCGAATTTACCAGAATCCACGACACAACCGCCGGTAACTGTACCGTTGCCAGTCAGGTATTTGGTGGTTGAATGCACGACAAGCGTCGCGCCAAGCTCAATCGGGCGACACAGGTAGGGCGTCGCTGTTGTGTTGTCCACGATCAGCGGAATGCCAGCCGCGTCCGCAACGTCAGCGATGGCCCGAATGTCTGAGATATGACCGCCGGGATTTGCAATTGTCTCGCAGAAAATCGCACGAGTATTTTCGTCGATGGCGGCTGCGACGGCTGCGTGGTCGTCCATGTCCACGAATGTTGCTGACCAGCCAAAGCGTTTGATCGTTTGGCTGAACTGGGTGATTGTCCCGCCGTAAAGGCGCGAGGATGCGACGATATTCAGGCCCGGGCCCATCAATGGGAACAGCGCCATCAGCTGGGCTGCGTGACCGGATGAACAGCACACACCACCAGCACCGCCCTCAAGTGTTGCGATGCGTTCTTGCAGCGCAGCAACCGTTGGGTTCGTCAGTCGGGAATAAATGTAACCGACTTCTTGGAGGTTAAAGAGGGCTGCTGCGTGGTCAGCATCGCGAAAAACATAGGCAGTGGTCTGGTAAATAGGCACTTGGCGCGCGCCTGTTGCCGGATCAGGACGTGCGCCCGCGTGGATTTGCAGCGTATCAAAGCCGTAAGATGGTCCGTCAGTCATGGCGTATCTTCCCTTATCAAAGTTGCGCTCACATAACCGTGAATTGTAGTGTTCTGCAACGCTAGCGCCTAAAAAGGACCAAAATATGCCCCATCCGTTCCACCTTGCCTTCCATGTTCTCGATTTAGACACTGCACGGGAATTTTATTCCGAGGCCTTGGGGGCTGTCGAAGGGCGCTCAACCGACACTTGGGTGGATTTTGATTTCTTTGGGCATCAGTTGTCGTTGCACCTTGGTCAGCCATTTGCCAACGCGGCAACCGGGCAGGTGGGGGATCACCTCGTGCCGATGCCGCACTTTGGGATCGTGTTGCCGTTGGATGAATGGACTGTTCTTGCGGGCCGCTTGGAAAGCCGACAAACAGATTTCATCATCGCCCCCTCAGTGCGCTTTAAGGGCGAACCGGGTGAGCAATGGACGATGTTCTTCCGTGATCCATCAGGCAACCCGATTGAGGTAAAGGGGTTTGCAAAGGCGTCAGGTTTGTTCGCGGGCTAGTGCAAGTGCGTAATCACGGACGTCTTTGGGCCAAGCAGCAATCAGTGTCGCAAGTCCCATCCAATCATTGGCAAATAGCTTGCGCGATGCGTCCTCAAAGTCAGGTAAATCGCCACCCATTGATGACATCAAAGCATAGGTCGTGGTCTGCCTTTCGTGATCACTGCATAGACCAGCTGACGTGCGGATCGCGTCATCAACAAGACGACGCAAAACGGCAGAAGCGCCACCCTTTTGGCCACTTAACCAATCCCAGTGACGGGGTAGCAAGGTGATTTCCTGGGCCTTAACGTCCATTTTGGGACGCCCGCGGGCAGGGGGCGGTGCATCACGTAAATCAACGTCACTGACTTGACCGGTCGCATCATCATAAATCAAAAAGGTTGACGCCGCGTTGGAGCGCATCCCGCTGTGCGGAGATCATGTTTTGCATGTCACCTTTTGTGAGTGTGATATGGTCTTCAAAGGCTGTATAATCTGTCATCTGAACATCCTTGATGACCCACATGACCCTGATACTAAATCGCGTCTTTGGTTTTCTCTATATCCCGGGGGTGTGGGGGCTGGCCCCCAGTCATCACTGGACACAAGAAATCAGTTTGGCTGCAAACTGCACCAGAAAATCGCACGCTTCAAAATTATAAAATGCGGCAACGCCGCCCAATCAGGTCAAACTAGCGGATCCAGAACCCAGCAGACTTGATCTTATTGCGGATCTTTTGCTCCTTGCGGGGGAGGTCGTTGCGATCAAACATTTCGCGCACTTTGTGCCCGCGTTTTTGGAAAACCATACGTTTGAAGGGCTCGTACAGCTTCAAAATCTTTTTGATTTTGTTCGGGGCCGCGACTGCTTCCATCACAGCAACCGCGTGGTCGCTTTCGCGCGCATAAAACAGGGGCAATACCCGGTAATGGCAAGTGACGTCGCCATCCAACCCATCAAGCTCTGATCCGGGGCGCCCGCCACCGAAAGAATGGATCACGAGGGGCAGCACAACTTGGTCAAGCCAAGGGTCAAGCGATTGCACCTCAAGCTGTTTTGGCGCATCGTCGCGCACGGCTAGGGCATATTCAAGGAACCGATCCCCAAACGCCTTTGCATCCGCCCCAAAAAACCAGCCTGCATTAAAGTACATATAGCGCCGCCAATATTCATCAGGCTGCGTCAGGTCGAGGCTACTCTCAAAATCGAGCCCAAATTTGTCATAAAGCGACTTCCAAATCGCGGCATAGCCATCCCAGTACAGTTCTTCCTGGGGCCAAGTCCCTTCGCGTTTCATCGACGCGGCTGGGTGGTCGAAATCGAACGCCACATCCATCAAATCGCCTGTGATCAGTGTGTCGGTGTCAAAGAACACAAACGGTTCACCTGCGGGCATGACAGATAGGCCTTCGATTTTATTGCCGTATGGATAGGACTGGCCAAAGTGGCGGCTTTCAAACGCTCGCACCTCTGCGCCTAAGTCTACAAGTGTCGCACGCACGTCATCGCTGATACGCGGATCGTGGTCCCATTTGTCGCCGGGTTGAGGCTCTACGACAATGATTTTGCCTGCAAAATGTGGGGTCATTGCCCGAAGGGATGCTACAAAAAGCAGCGCCTCATATTCTAACCTGCCGGACTGGCCGACGATCATAATATTGAATGGCTGGCCTGATGGGGATGACTGCGCCATAATGAACCTACAATGCTGCGTCTTTTAGCCTTCTTAGACCAGAAACTTTGGCCATAACACCCTGATCATAGGGTGTATTGAAACGAATGGGATGGTGTGATGTTTGATCTCCTTTTGCCGTATGTTATTGGATTAGCCATTGGGATCGAGCCGGTGGTTCCTAACGATGCGCCTATAGATGTCGCTAATGCTATTCCGATTGATGAAGGGTCAGGCGATGATGCTTCCCTGCGTGAGCCTGAGCCTCAGATTCCGACTGGCAAGTATACCACTGCAGTTGAGGTTAAACCAATTCTTGGCATGACCAAGTCAAACTGGGTCGCGGTCCGGGTGTATGAAGGGCAGGATTTGCTGTATTTCACGCATTTGCTGGCATGGCGTTGTGGGCTTTGGGATATCCGGTACGGTGTTAATGGCGGCGCTGCCGATAACGTCGTCGCAATGGAGCCTTGCCTTGAAGGTACTGCGCAACCTAACGGCCTGACCGATGTGATCAATTATCCGATCTATGTGACTTTGCCCGTCGACTCTGTCGAGAGCGTTTATGTTGAGATCGTCTTTGATGATGGCACCACGGATTTTGGTCAATTTGAGCGCCTTGAGATTTTGATCCCCTAAGTATAGGCAAAAGCTGATCTGCCGCATCTTGCATGTCAGCTTCATTTTGCTGCGCTTAGATTGCTTGCGAATACCGCATGATCTGTGCAGTTTTTGCCCCTATGTGCGACGTTTTTTAGGATGACATAAGTCCAAGCAGAGGTGGCGAAGATAGCGGTGACGACATCCTTTGATGACCCTGCGCAGATGCAAAAAAGTACCTTGGGTCGTGTCGGCGTTGCATGGGGTTGCGGGGCAGCAGCAATTTACGTTCAACGCCACTGCGCCCTGAATTTGTAAGTAGGGTCGTCAGATCGCCGCGCGTGCAAGCACGACGCCCCGCCCGCCGTCCCGATGCATTCA